>CAJBRY010000705.1 GCA_903958085.1 uncultured Geobacteraceae bacterium | reverse complement strand
TGGTCGTACCATCTTAATTCCTGCTTATTTTTTATTATATCTCGCAAAGGCTCAAATACGTATGCACCCAGAAGTGTGCCGAGGCCTGGAGTAATTATGAGATCCTGAATTGATGGTTTTTCGGCGATGCACTCAGTTCCAAATTCATACATGACAGAAAGTACAGTCGAAAGAATAAGCGATGATGTCTGGTCCAGACCACGCTCCCTGCCACGAATGTAGTATGTTGCTCCCCAGTATGGATGTAGAATATAGTTTACGTAGAATTTATCCTTATCCAGAACCGGGTTCATAAAATTTCTTTTATATTTTTTCAAACCATTCTTCTTCTGTTCCGGAGTCCAATTGGAAAAGCTTTCCGGAAGAGTATAGGTAACGCCAACAGCAGCTACCTGAGTACCCAATACCATTCCTACATCTCTTATGACACCGTTCCAGTCAGCAGTACTGACAGTAGAGTCAGTCGAATTATGGGTCCTGTTCTCAAGGGATTCTGTAATATTACCCTCAGTAGAGGTGCTGCCTGTAAATGCTGCATTTATTATAAGAGGCCCATCAGTCATGGCAGGCATGGCGGCAGAACTCACTTCTTCAGTGAAATAGCGGTTAGTAAAAAGCGAGGGATAAGGAGCAGTTCTGCCAATGAATGAATACGGTGAACTTGCATAAGATATTGTACTAAACACAATAATAAGCTGCAAAATTAAAGAATGAATTATAACAGCTCTAACGAACTTCCGACAAAAGGTGGAACGTATTGCAGAAAAAAACACAAATACCTCGAAACTTACTTATGCAGACAAAATTTATGGCTAGTCAGACTATCTTAAAAAAGAGAGCAAATCAAGAAATATGCTACCATTTTTCATCAGTTTAGGTTATACCTTAAGGTCCAATTTTCAGATTAATAAGGATTTATGTGGTTCATGCACTTGGACATACAACCGTTGGAGTTGTTAGAGATCTGGGGCGATGCGGCTGGTTTCTGATTTACTCGATCTACATGATTGTCAGAAGACCTGGCAAACTGATACATGTCTTAAAGCAGCTACGCTTCATCGGCACGAAGTCTCTGTTTGTTATAGTCCTCACTGCTGCGTTTACAGGGATGGTTCTTGGCTTGCAGGGTTATTATACGTTGACCAAGTTCGGCTCTGAAGGAATGTTAGGCACGGCTGTGGCACTTTCGCTTATTCGTGAACTTGGCCCGGTATTGGCAGCTCTTATGGTTACAGGCCGTGCGGGAAGTGCAATTACCGCTGAAATTGGTATCATGAGGATTACCGAGCAGATTGACGCGCTGGAAACCATGGCGCTCGACCCCTTCAAATACCTGGTTACACCCAAATTTATCGCTGCCATGATTTCCTTGCCACTGCTTTGCGCTATTTTCGACGTCATCGGCATCTATGGTGGTTGGCTGGTAGGCGTCAAGCTGTTGGGAGTCAATCCTGGTGCATATTTCTATGAAATGGAAAAATCCGTTGTCTGGCGCGATGTCTATTCTGGGTTTGTAAAATCCTTTTCATTCGGCTTAATAATTGCCTGGATCGGTTGTTACAAAGGTTATTATGCGGGGCACGGAGCTGAGGGTGTTTCCAAGGCAACAACAGAGTCGGTTGTTCTTACATCGGTGATCATACTTGTGTGGGACTATTTTCTGACTTCGGTGCTCCTCTGATATGATTAGACTGCGAAATGTGCATAAATCCTTCGGCGGACAAAAGGTTCTTGATGGTCTTGACCTTGAAGTCCCGGATGGTAAAATAACCGCTATCATAGGTCCGAGCGGTGAAGGCAAGAGCGTGCTTCTGAAACACCTGATCGGGTTGCTGCAGCCTGACAGTGGAACGGTTGAAGTCGATGGTGAAAGTATTATTGATCTGCGCCGTTCCGAATTGAACCGTATTCGTGAAAAATTCGGCATGTTGTTTCAAAATGTGGCGCTTTTTGATTCGATGACTGTTTACGAAAATGTGGCGTTTCCGTTGCAAGAGAAAACATCCCTTACAAAAGAAGAAATTCGCGAAAGAGTTATGTCGGCTCTTGAAGATGTCGGACTGAAAAATATTGAGGACAAATTTCCTGATGAGCTCTCGGGCGGTATGAAAAAGCGTGTCGGTCTGGCGCGGGCGGTGGCACCTAACCCTAAGATCATTCTGTTTGATGAACCGACGACAGGCCTTGACCCGATAATAAAAAGGGCTATCCACCAGCTTATTAAGGATACTCACGCAAAATTCGGCTTTACAGCAGTTATTGTTTCACACGAAATACCAGAAATTTTCGATGTGGCTCAGAACGTGGCGATGCTGTTCCAGGGGAAGATTCTACAGTACGGTTCTTCAGAAAATATAAAAAATTCCAAGGATCCAGCAATCAAACAGTTCATAAGTGGCAGCCTTGACGGCCCGATTCAGATGATGAGATAATTTTTACGCTTACTAAGAGGTTACAAATGAATATGGTTAAACTGGAAATGATGGTTGGCACATTTATGCTGATTGGCATCCTTTGCCTTGGGTATGTTTCAATCAAACTTGGCAAAATGGAAATTCTAGGTGGAGATTTTTACTCTGTGACCGCCGGATTTGATTCAGTTTCCGGCCTGAAGCCTGGTGCGCGGGTTGAAGTGGCGGGAGTTGAAATCGGAAAAGTTGACCGAATAACTCTGGATGCAAAAAGTGGTGACAGAGCTCTCGCCTACCTGAAAATCAAATCAGGTGTAAAAATTACGGATGATGTCATCGCTTCGGTACGAACAAGCGGGATTATTGGTGATAAATTCATAAAATTGAGGCCGGGCGGATCAGATAAAATGCTTAAGGAGAATGACACAATTCGCGAAACGGAGTCAGCTGTTGACATTGAAGAGCTTGTAAGCAAGTTCATACATGGTAACATAAAGTAGTTTACGGATACAATTTCAAGTGAACATTTTATCAGGAATGTGGTTATGAAATTTACATTGCGTACTTTAATAGTGTCTTTAGCAATATCAGCACTTGCGACACTTTCCAATGCTGAGAGCGCTGCCCCCCCCGAAAGCATGCTGACGCTTGCAGACTGTATTAAGCTTGCGCTTAAAGCTGCACCGGAGTTGGGCGAGGCAGATGGTGATATTGCTTTGGCTGCAAGCAAGCTGGATGAAGCAAAATCATATCGTTTCCCGCAGTTTGAACTTACAGCTTTTATCGGTCCGGCTCCGGCTGCTACCAAGGATGCCGTAACACCGGTATTTAAAACAAATGAACCGTTGTTGCGACTAAATTCACTTACCTGGTTTACCAGAACCGATGCGACTGTAATACAGCCGCTCTACACATTCGGCAAAATATCCGAAAGCATGAAGGCTGCTACTCATGGAATCGAAGTAGATCGCTCGCGCAAAGAGCAAAAAGCTAACGAAATAGTACTTAAAGTAAATGAATATTATAGCGGTTTACTGTTGGCCCGCGAGATGAAAGAACTTGTGTTAGAGGTTGAAGGCTTCCTGATCAGATCTCGTGAAAAAGCACAGAAGCTCCTTGATCAGGGATCTGATACCGTAGATGAAATGGATCTCTATAAACTGGATGCTTTCTCTGGAATGGCTACAAAGTATCTGGAAGAAGCGAAGAAGGGTGAAGCGCTCGCACTGGCCGCTTTGAGAGCCCGATTGGGCCTGCCTGTTGAGTTTCCAATCAAGACTGGGAACGAGCGCCTTGAAATTATTGATGCAGAGATTTCACCCCTTGCTACTTATGTTGAAAATGCCAAACGGAGACGTCCTGAATTTCATCAGATTTCAGAAGGTCTAAAGGCCCGCTATGCTCTGGTAGAAGCCGCCAAGGCAAACTATTATCCTGATATTTTTCTGGGCGGCTTTGTTTCATGGGCTTATGCTGATGAGCGTGACCGCATTCAAAATCCATACATTATAGACCCTTTTAAGCATACTTCAGGTGGCGTAGCTCTTGGGGCACGCTGGAAACTGGACTTTGGCATTACGGATGCAAAGGTTGCCGGTGAGCGCTCTCAGCATAACCGTTTGCTCAACACAAAGGCTTTTGCAGATACCAACGTACCGCTTCAGGTAGAAAAATATTATCTAGACCTTGTTGAAGCAAAAAACAGCGCTAATGCAACTCGTAACGCTTACCTCAACGCAAAAAAATGGGCCGTCACTGCAGTAGCTAATTTTGATTTTGGTATGGGGCCTGCCAAAGATATTTTTGAGGCACTCCAGGCATACTCGACAATGCGTGCTGATTATTTCAGATCAGTTTACAATTATCGTATTGCCGCAGCAAATTTGGACTATGCTACAAACGAACCTTTACGAAAAAATGAAAAATAATCTGGGAGTGCTAAAATGCTGAAACAAATAATATTTGTGTTGATAACTTTTTTGTCCATTGCTTCGCTTGCTGTCGCAAGCCCTACTGATGATGTCAAAAAGACCGTTGATGAGGTTGTCCGTATTATTGCTGACAAGGAAATGAAAAAAAATGAACCAAAACGACGACAGGCTCTGAAAAAATCCATAAGCAACATATTTGATTACTCGGAAATGGCAAAGCGTTCTCTTGGCAAACACTGGAATGTACGTACTGAAGCTGAGAAAAAACAATTTTCAGAACTATTTGCCACATTGCTGGAAAATTCGTACGCTGGAAAAATTGAGTCGTATAACAACGAAAAAATTGTTTATATGAAAGAGAATGTTGAAGGCGAATATGCGGAGATAAAGTCAAAAGTAGTGACGGCAGCCCGCGATGAATTCACGCTTGATTACCGTATGTTCAAGCAAAAAGGGAAGTGGATGGTGTATGACGTGGTTATAGAGGGTGTTAGCCTTGTTTCTAACTACCGCAGTCAGTTTAACAAGACAATTGCCTCCAGTGGATACGATAAACTCGTTAAAAAACTTCAAACAAAGAATGAGGAATTAAAGGCTCCATAAGTAAATGTGAATTGTCTTGACACCCGCTTTATTGCTGTGATAAACGACTCGGGCACGCAGTTTCGGAAGTTTTTGCAGAACGTTGCAAGTAGGACAGTTTGACCAGGCTTTGCGCTTTTCCTGCATCAGACTCCAGAAACTTTAGCGGTAACCAAAAGTTCCGGTTTTTAGACCGGGCAAAAAAGGAGGCAGGAAATGGCACAGGGGAAGGTTAAATGGTTTAACGACACAAAAGGTTTTGGTTTCATTGAGCAGGAAGGTGGCGAAGATGTTTTTGTTCACTTTTCCGCAATTACCGGCGAAGGTTTCAAGTCACTTGTAGAAGGTGATGCGGTAACATTTGAAATCACTCAGGGGCCTAAAGGTCTCCAGGCTGCTAATGTAGTAAAGAAATAATTATTGTATAAATTTGTGAGTTGTTAAAACCCTCGCTGGGTTCAGCGGGGGTTTTACTGTTTGTGCATCAGGCAAACGTGTAGAATATTGCTGAATCCAATTAATTTTCGGATTAATTTGCCAAGAAAGCCAGTGAGGAATTTATTAGGTGAAAGCAGTCATCCAACGGGTAACATCTGCCTCCGTGACAGTAGAAAACAGAATTGTCGGCCAAATCGGGCAGGGAATAATGATCTTGCTCGGGATTGAAAAAAATGATACCGAAATACAGGCTGATTGGCTGTTGGAAAAAATTGTTGGACTGAGGATATTTAACGATCTTGACGCTAAAATGAACCTTTCTTTGAAAGATATCAGTGGAGCCCTCCTAGTGGTTTCACAATTCACACTGGCCGGAAACTGTTCAAAAGGGAAGCGCCCATCCTTCGATACAGCAGCCCCACTGCTGGAAGGGAAGCGCTTATACGACTACTTTGTTGCTTCCGCCAAACTAAGAATTTTACAGGTAGAAACTGGAATTTTTCAGGCTGATATGCAGGTAGGGCTTGTAAATGACGGACCGGTAACTTTTATTCTTGAACGCTGATACTGCGGAGATACGATGACCAAGGAACTCACCCTCGGCTTTTCCCCCTGCCCAAACGATACATTCATGTTTTATCCCCTTGTGCATGGACTCGTCGATACTGGTGGCATTTTATTCCATGAGCGTCTGGAAGATGTGGAAACCCTCAACCAATTTGCACTTAAGGGAGAGCTTGACATATCCAAGGTTTCCTACCATGCGCTGGGTCATATTCGGGATGAATACGCACTTCTCCGTTCCGGCAGTGCACTCGGTCGTGGATGCGGACCTCTTCTGGTTGCAGCAGGCAGAATCAATCCTGCAGAACTGCGGGGTAAAACTATCGCGGTTCCGGGACGTTATACTACAGCTCTCCTACTGCTCAGACTCTTTGACCCAAGCCTTGAAAATTTCATCATTATGCCCTTCAACGAAATAATGGACTCAGTGCTTAGCGGCATTGTCGATGCCGGCTTGATTATTCATGAATCGCGCTTTTCTTACCAAGGCTTTGGCCTGCACAAACTGGTCGATCTGGGTGAATGGTGGGAGAGAGAAACCGGGATGCCTATTCCGCTCGGAGGAATTGTCGCGCGCCGCTCTCTCGGTATTGAAACAATAGCTGCTGTTGAACAGGCATTAAATCAAGGAGTTTACTATGCACAAGCTCATCCTGACCAGGCAGCCAACTACATTAGAGAACATTCTCAGGAAATGAGTTCTGAGGTCTGCACCGAACACATTAAACTTTACGTCAACGACTATTCTCTAAATTTGGGAGATGACGGAATTGAAGCAATATCCTTTCTTCTAAAACGAGCTGAGAAAGCAGGACTTATTCCATTATCAAGAGTACCTATCTTCATCAAATAATCGGCAAGGAGAAAAATATTGCATGTCTGAACTAAAGGAAAAATGGCAGGGTTGGCTGGCCCTTTCAACAGCCATTATGGCCGTATTAGCTGCTTTGACCACGCTTTATATGGGGAAATATTCCTCTCGCGCCATAATGTCACAAGGGCAGGAGAGCGATCAGTGGGCCTACTATCAGGCAAAAAGCATCAAGGAAAATGCCTTCGAAACAAACAAGAAAATGCTGGAACTCCAGCTCATGACCCAAAAAGGATTGTCTACGGAGGTTATTGCAGAATTCCAGAAAACTTTGAATAAATATGCTGACGATATCAAGCGATATGACGTTGAAAAAAAAGAGATCAAGGATAAAGCGGAGGCTATTGCCAAGATAAAGCTCAAAGCGCAGGAAATGGGTGGAAACTTTGCGTATGCACTGATTTTTCTACAGATTGCACTCATGCTCTCATCTATCGCCAGTCTCACAAAAAGGCATTACCTGTGGTATATCGCACTCGTTTGCAACGCGGGATGGCTCTTCTTCTTTATGGACGCCTGGCTATTGTTTTACTGAATCAACCGCGTCAACACAATTTTTGCCATCTCCAGAATCCCCTCGAACGAGGTTTCCTTTAAAGCACACACCAGCTTGTAATCCGGTGTAAACTGGTATTTTTTCGGTTCACACCGCATCATGCCGATTATTGTGTCGGGAGAAGCCGGCGTGCGAGGGTGGAACGATATGATCACCGCTTTGCCATCGAAATCGATCTGGCGAACGATCAGTTTTTTGAGTAGTACCCGCAACTTCATGATTTCAAAGAGATAGGTAGTTGCAAGTGGATATTTTCCGAAACGGTCAAGCATCTCGTTCTGCACATCCAGTACATCTTCTTCGCTTTCGGCCTGAGTCAGCTTCTTGTATATTACCAGTCGCTGCCCGGCATCTTTGACGTATGCTTCAGGGATAAAGGCAGGTACTTTGAGGTTAATCTCCGGCTCAACCCGCTCTATTGACTCTTCACCGCGCATCCTGGCGATAGTCTCCTCCAGCATCTGATTGTATAGCTCAAAACCTATTTCTGTCACGGTACCTGACTGGCGATTTCCAAGCATATCTCCGGCGCCACGAATTTCCATATCATGCGTTGCAATACGGAAACCGGCTCCCAGTTCTGATATTTCCTGCAATACCCGCAACCGCTCCCTTGCATCCGAACTGATCGCCCCTTCACCCGGAATCAACAGATAGGCATAGCCGCGTTGAGTAGAACGCCCTACCCGTCCACGAAGCTGATAAAGCTGTGACAAACCAAACTTATCGGCATGATCGACTATCAAGGTGTTAGCGTTCGGGATATCAAGCCCTGATTCAATAATGGTAGTACAGAGGAGCAGATTGGTTTCGCCATGCATGAAGCCAAGCATAACCTTTTCCAGTTCATGCTCTCCCATCTGACCGTGGCCGACCGCGATTTTAGCTTCCGGGACCAACTGCGCCAGAAGCTCCGCACGCTTTCCGATAGTCTGGACACGATTATGAACAAAAAATATCTGTCCGCCACGACGCAACTCTCGCAACACCGCTTCACGGATCAGATCTTCTGAAAAGCGGGAAACGAATGTTTTCACCGCAAGACGATCGACCGGCGGGGTATCTATGATCGAAAGATCACGAATGCCCATCATCGACATGTAGAGTGTGCGAGGAATCGGTGTTGCAGTCAGGGTCATGACATCAACCACCGCGCGGAATGATTTAAGACGCTCCTTGTCCTTGACTCCGAAGCGCTGCTCTTCGTCAATTATCATTAAGCCGAGATCCTTGAAAGCAACATCCTTTTGCAGCAGTCGGTGAGTGCCGATAATTATGTCGATATCACCCTTTTTCAGACGTTCAAGAATTGCCTTTTGCTCTTTTGCTGTTCGGAAACGAGATAGCACTTCAACTGTAACCGGATATTCTTTTAATCGTTCGTGGAAAGTTTCATAATGCTGCTGGGCCAAAATCGTTGTTGGAACGAGGATACCAACCTGTTTGCCATCCAGCGCCGACTTAAACGCGCCGCGCAGGGCAACCTCTGTCTTACCATAACCGACATCACCGCAGACAAGTCGATCCATTGGTTTTGAATGCTGCATATCGGCAAGCACATCCTGAATTGCAGAAAGTTGGTCAGGAGTCTCCTCCCAGGCAAAGGAAGCCTCAAACTCCCGATACATCTCGTCTGGTGGAGAAAACGAAAAGCCTTCACTCAGCTGCCGCCGTGCATAAATTTCCAGCAGTTCTCCAGCCAATTCCTCAATATTTTTTCGCGCTTTTCCCTTTGATTTTTCCCAGGAGATACCACCTAGTTTATCTAGTGACGGGTTGCTACCCTCCGGACCTACATAACGCTGCACCAGTCCAAGTCTGTCAACCGGCAGAAACAACTTATCCGAACCGGCGTATTCAAGCAGCAGAAAATCGCCTGCCGTATTCCCCAGGCTGATATGCTGCAAGCCGCGGTATAAACCTATCCCGTGGTCTATATGAACCATATAATCGCCCGGTTTTAACTCAGCCAGAGAGGCCAGGAGTTGTTTTTTACGCACCTCAGAGACACCACGACGTCTGACCCGTTTACCAAACAGCTCTTCTTCGGCAATCATCGTCAGCAGTGAATCAGGCAGACGGAAACCGCGAGAGATGTCTCCAATAAGGATGGAAATTGATGAATGAGATTCTTTTCTGGTGATAACATCCTGAAAACTGCTATCGTTGATAAAACAAGGCAGTTTGTAGGGTGTCAGAAGATCCTTGAGCCGTTCGGCCTGCGCTTGTTGATGGCAGGCAATAACAATTCGCTCACCGCCGTCTAGTAATCTGCGTAGACTCACTGCCAGCGGAGTCAGGGCGTGACTACTCTCCTTCGAAACGCTTACCCTCAAGTCGCTGTTATCCTGACATGGTATAGATACTATTGTTGAGCCTTTAGTGAAATCAAGCACCAAGCCTGATAATTCGATTACATTTCGAGCAGCTACAATGGTGTTGTATTCAGAATCGGACAGGAAAAGTTCCCCTAAAGGTGAGTGGACAAATCCAGAAGCTGCTGCTTTTGATACACCGGCTTCTAATTCTTCGCTGAAGCTTAGACGTGCATAATTGATCGCCTCAGGATCAAGCAGAATCAGCGTTGAAGTAGCTGGGATATAGTCGAAAATCGTTTCTAGGCAAGGATGGAGTAGCGGTTGGAGAAAATCAATCCCTTGAAAATAGACCGAGTTCTGAAAATCTTCCAGAATCAGACGACGACGGTTCGCCGGAATGTCAAGATCGTCACAGACTTTTTTCAGACGCGGCGCAACATCTTCAAGCAATTCTTCCGTCAAGAGAAGTTCACGAGAAGGAAGCAGCACCAACTCTTCAATATGCTGCAAAGATCTTTGCGTGAGTGGATCAAAGGCTCGTATGGTCTCCGCAGTATCACCGAAAAATTCAATTCTTACAGGCGTTGGAAGATTTGGCGGAAAGATGTCAAGAATGCCGCCCCGTACGGCAAAGGTGCCACGGTCCTCAACCAGTGGAACATTCGCGTATCCCATCCGGAGAAGCCTTGCAAGCAGTTCGTCCCGTTCAAACTCCTCCCCAACAACCAGATAACAGGAAGCGTCGCTAAGTGTTTTTCTGGGGAGGACTCGTTGAAGCGCAGCTGCCACAGGCATGACTGTAATTCGGGCCCGTCTGTTCTGCAATCTGAAGAGAGTGTCCAACCTTGCGCCAGTAATATCAGGGTGGGATGAAGATGCTGAAAACGGCGCCGCGTCCCATGCAGGAAAAAGTGCCGCATGCAAATCGCCTCCCGAGAAAAAAGCAAACTCCCTGCAAAACTCTTCAGCGGCTTCTTGTGTTGACGCCAGAACCAGAGCATTTTCCAAACCAGCCTGAATCAGTTCAGTTACAAGCAGTGCTGAGGACGAGCCTTTCAGTTCAGGGACTGCCAGGCATCTCTCGCCACGGCGGAGTCCGGCAATAATCTCAATATGTTTGGGGATCAGATTGGGCATAGTGGTATATTGATAGATACGAGGAAAATATTTACATCAATGTTTTCTAAGACCTGCTTTCAGCTTCGGCTTTCCATTTTCGATAACGACCCTGAAAGCAAGATGATCGGTACCAAGCTTGGCAGCCAGGAGAGGTTTCTGTTTTTCTATTGTGGCTGCGACAAGTTCACGGGTAATATTTTCAGTTGGCAGATTACATGCCTTGCGGGCTTCACGGAACTCATTGACTAGACGATCAATATCCGGCTCAGCAGGAGCAAGAGAAAGTTGCGCCTGTTGTTTTTCAGGTTTGTCCTTCTGACGCAAGTGCAGATCACTTATAAAGCGATCTCTTGAATAACGCCCTTCTTCCATCAGTTTCAAAATACGGTTCCAATGTTCACGATATGTGTTGAGACGAGCTACAAGCATCGTAAATCGGTGTTTGTACATAGTGTTGTTTATTGGCACCCCGGTATAGCGTCGGACGAGCTTTTCAACTTCACCCATCAATTGAAGCGGCTCACGCTTTTCTAGGCCGATAAAGTACTGCTCATACTTTTTAATCAACTCATTCATTTTTTGGTCAAGGATTACAACATCCTCTGCAATTGCCATATCTAAGCCTTCAATAAACATTTGTGAACAAACGGACAGTACTATAGCCAAACCTGCAGATAAGTAAAGGCTAAAGATTCAGAGCAATTCCGCAACATTGCTAATATCTTGACGATTTATCCAACAATCGCATAGAGTACAGGAATATTTTCATATATCTGATTGGAGTCGATTGCATGGAATCACTTGCCTCTATTGTACTTGCTGCCGGAAAAGGCACACGAATGAAATCCGGGTTAATCAAGGTTCTTCATCATATCTCAGGTCTGCCAATGATTTCATGGCCTGTCAATGCTGCGAGGGAAACAGGCTCTGACCCGATTGTCCTGGTGATTGGACATCAGGCAAATGCCGTTCGGGCTGCCTTTCGCGGCTATACTGATATTCGTTTCGCTATGCAGGAAGAACAGCTCGGCACAGGTCATGCAGTTGCCTGCGCTCTGGATTCGCTTGCCGGTTTCCGTGGAACGATTTTGATACTTTCCGGTGACACGCCTCTGCTACGACCTGAAACATTGAAAAATTTGCTGGTTTTTCATAGAAAAAATAATGCTGCTATTACTGTACTTACCGCATTGATGGACGATCCGAATGGTTATGGCCGCATTGTTCGAGATTCTTCGGGGCAAGTGAAATCTATCGTCGAGCAGAAAGATGCCGATCAGGAAGAACAGAAAATATGTGAAATCAACAGCGGGATTTACTGCATGGATTCAGACTTTTTATTCGGCAACATAAAAGGGATCAGTAATGACAACACTCAGGGAGAATATTATCTGACTGATCTGCTGGCGATTGCCGCCGGAAAAGAGCTGACCTGCCTGGCTTTGCCTGCGGCTGATCCCTATGAGATCATGGGAGTCAATGATCGCCTTCAACTTGCTGAAGCCAGCCGTATTATACGCCGCCGAATCAACAGGGATCTTATGCTGAACGGCGTCACCATAATTGATCCGGAACAAACATACATAGAACATGGCGTCACCATCGGCGTTGATTCAATCATCCATCCAGGCTGCCAAATCGGTGGCGGGACAAACATTGGAAGCTGCTGCGAAATAGAGGGGCAGGTCAGTATTTTAGGCTGCAGGATCGGCAATGACTGCCATATTAAAGCAGCTTCTGTGCTCGAAGATTCCGTTCTTGGCGAGGATGTTGCCGTCGGACCTATGGCTCATCTCCGCCCCGGAACGGTTCTTGGCAATAAGGTCAAAATTGGTAATTTTGTAGAGACAAAGAAGATCGTCATGGGAGAAGGATCCAAAGCTTCACACCTCACCTACCTGGGCGATGCCGAAATCGGACGTAATGTAAATATCGGTTGTGGCACGATTACATGCAACTACGACGGAGTCAATAAACACCGCACCGTCATCGGAGATGAGGTGTTTATCGGAAGCGACGTACAACTCGTGGCCCCGGTGACTGTCGGTAAAAACTCTCTGGTTGCTGCCGGCACGACTGTAACAACAGATGTCCCACCTGATTCTCTTGCAATTTCCCGTGTCCCTCAAGTCAACAAGATTGGGTGGCGTCTGAAGAAAAAAACGTGACTGCCGCCTGTCACACAGGACTCTACCTGCCAATTGAGTGCGAGATTCTCTCGGTTAGTGAGTTAACTCCGGCCGAGAAGCTCTTCCAAGTCAGGCGGACTGATGGCGTTCCGCTTGGACACCTTCCCGGACAGTTTATCCAGGTCTCGCTTCTGGGATGGGGCGAAGCACCAATTTCAGTAGCATCATCCCCTACTCGCAACAACTTCTTCGAGCTTGGAGTACGACGGGCGGGCACCCTGACAGGTGCAATGCACCAACTTAAAGTGGGAGACGTAATTGGAATACGCGGACCGTTCGGGCGCCCCTTTGACCTCTCCAGAATGCGTGGCAAGGATTTACTGCTGATATCCGGTGGTTGTGGGCTTGCTCCTATGCGCTCATTGATTCAGTATTGTGAAGATCGTCCATCCGAATTTGGTAGAATATCAATCCTCTACGGCGCAAAGAACCCCACTTATACTCTTTTTAAGGATGATCTGGCAGCATGGAATGCTTCGGCACGCTTTGCCTGCAGCCTGACCGTAGACAACAGTACCGGAAAAGATTGCTACAGCGGCAACGTCGGTCTGATTACCTCACTTATTCCACCGCTTACATTTGACCCTAGCAAAACTATTGCTGCCATTGTTGGCCCGCCGGTTATGTATCGTTCGGTAATTACTGAATTGAAAACGAAAGGACTGACTTCAGACCGGATTGCAGTTTCGCTGGAGCGACAGATGCGCTGCGGAGTAGGCAAATGCGGACACTGCACTATTGAACACCTGTATTGCTGTCAGGATGGGCCTGTCTTCTGGCTCAACGAAGTTGAGCATCTGCGGGGTGCCTTATGAAACGGACTCTTACCGTCTGTCCGTACTGCGGTACAGGATGCACGTTCTATCTGGTTAGCGACAACGGCCGCTTGGTCGGCGTTGAGCCGAGTACAACCCATCCTGTAAGTCGCGGCGGACTCTGCATCAAAGGGTGGAACGCATTTGCTTTCGTACACCACCCGGATCGTCTCACCACACCGCTTATTCGGCGTGATGGCTTATTGCAAGCCGCTTCATGGGATGATGCCCTGAACCTGGTAGTTGAAAAATTGAAGGGTCTCCAGAAAAACTACGGAACCGATGCAGTCATGTTTGCCTCGTCCGCCAAAGCGACTAACGAGGAAAATTATCTGTTAATGAAGCTTGCACGGGCGGTTTTCAGCACCAATAACATCGACCATTGCGCCAGGCTCTGTCACTCATCCACCGTAACAGGTCTGGCGGAGACATTCGGCTCCGGCGCGATGACCAATTCTATTTCCTGTTTTGACCAGACGGACTTAATTTTAGTAATCGGCTCAAACACTACCGAACAGCACCCCTTGATCGGAAGTCGCATATTAAATGCAGTTCGCAGCGGCACACAACTTATCGTAGCCGATAACCGCCGCATTCGTCTTGCACGACAGGCCGATTTGCACCTCCGCCACAAAAACGGCAGCGATGTTGCTCTGCTGCATGGGATCATGCATGTAATTATCGCTGAAGATCTAGCAGAAGAAAAGTTCATCTCTTCACGTACTGAAAATTATGCTGCTCTGACTGAATCAGTTGCAGAGTGGACTCCTGAAAGAGCAGCAACAATTACCGGTCTTGAAGCTACAGAAATTATTGCTGCAGCACGTCTTTTTGCCTCTGCAGAGCGAGCCATGATAGTTTATTCAATGGGGATTACCCAGCATAGTCACGGGGTAGACAACGTTCGCTGCATCGCATCACTTGCAATGCTGACCGGAAACGTTGGGCGGCCAGGCACAGGAGTCAATCCACTTCGTGGTCAGAATAATGTTCAGGGTGGTTGCGACATGGGAGCCCTTCCTGATCTCTATAGCGGTTATCAGAAAGTTTCCGACCCGCAACTGCGTGAAAAATTCGCCAGTTCCTGGGGGCTGAAGTCACTCCCTGCAACTCCTGGACTGCCGCTGACTCGCGCAATGAACGCCGCCACTGAAGGGCAGCTGAAGGCTATGTTTATCATGGGTGAAAACCCGGTAATTTCCGATCCTGATCAGCGGCATGCTGTTGCAACACTGCAAAACCTTGAGCTGCTTGTAGTCCAGGATATTTTTCTAACCGAGACCGCTGCTCTTGCCGACATTGTACTCCCGGCAGCATGCTATGCAGAAAAAGATGGTACTTTTACCAGCACGGAACGCCGTATCCAACGACTGCAGAAAGCGGTTGAACCTCCTGGCGAAGCTCGTGCCGACTGGGAAATCATCTGTAGGATTGCCGAACGTGCCGGATATCCGGGAATGCGTTACAGCACCACATCGGAAATTATGGAAGAAATTGCAACGCTTACCCCAATTTACGGCGGCATCAACCATGAACGCCTCGACCCTCACGGCCTGCAATGGCCCTGCCCCGATATAGATCATCCAGGTACACCACTGCTGCATGTTGACGGCTTTACAAGAGGTCTCGGAAGGTTTAGCCCTGTCGATCATCGTCTTTCAGCCGAGCAGACAGATGAAGCATACCCTTTTGTACTTACTACCGGCAGAACATACTTCCATTGGCATACAGGGAGTATGACAAGGCGCACTCATCTGCTCAATCGCGAGGAACCGCACTCCTTTATCGAACTGCATCCTGACGATGCAGCAACTCTTGGCGTCCGTAATCGTGATGAACTGTTGGTTTCCAGTCGACGCGGCAGGTTGAAGACACAAGCAAGAGTCACTGAAATGGTCATCCCCGGTGTTGTCTTTATGCCGTTTCATTTTGCAGAGGGAGCCGCAAATACCCTGACCAACAATGTGCTGGATCCGGAATCCTCAATACCTGAATTTAAGGTCTGTGCTGTGCAGGTGGAGAAATTGCCGTGAAAATTCTGACTCCCAACAAAGTTGATTCATTTTTTCAGTTACTTACGCAAAAATGGGACGTTCGACTCCCAATCGTTCTCACTGACGGCACGCGCGTCATCAGCTCACTAGGTGACGGCTCTATTGCTCTGCACGGTGGAGCTGTATCAAGCAAGCCTACAGCTGCATTCTTTCCTCAGCATTCTTCTGTTTTTATCTCCGTTAACGGATTAATTCAGGAACAGACAACACCTGGGCTACCGATATTCGTTCTTGGATTCACTGACCGTGATCTTGAATGTCTCCGATTTATCGATCGTTTTTTCGCCAACGGCTTGCGTGACGACATCTATTTCACCCTCCGTAGTAATGCCGTAGTTGCAGGAATATCCGGTTACTGCGGGGTAAACGGCGCATTGCTTCAGCCTTCCAGCGGCAATTGCGATCTGGAATTTTTCTGGGATGGCTGCCGTTGGCTGATAATTCCTTACAGTGGTGCAGGAAATGAGATTGTTGCAGATTTGCCGGACTCTGCGCCACCTGAAGCAATTGAGGCTTTTAAAAAGGCTTCGACAGCACTTCCTGATGAAAATGAAAAGATTCTTCGGCAAGCGTCTGAACTGCTTCGGGCTGACCGCGTTCCTGATTCTTTCTGGTCGGAAATTGGCGATCGCTGCATTTCCTGCACCGGATGCAACCTTGCCTGCCCAACCTGTACCTGCTTTGGTGTTCAAGATTGGCGTTCTTCCAAAACTATTGAGCGAAGTCGAATGTGGGATTCATGTCAACTGGACGGCTTCATGCGTGAGGCCAGTGGACACAATCCGCTAGGAACCGAGGCGTTGCGTACTCGCAGGCGAATCCATCACAAACTGGCCGCAGACCCTGAAAAATGGGGAGACATAAGCTGCTTCCTTTGTGGAAGATGCGACAAGGCATGCCCTACCGGAATAGGTATTCTGGCGGTCGCAAAGGAGTTGGTGGCGCGCTTTGCTTGAAACGACTCCTATACCCTATGCTGCCCCTCCGCTAGAAACTGAACTGAACCATTTGGAATGCTATTGCATGATCTGCTAACATTCTGACAGGACAAATTTAAAATTATTTGCAATTGTGGACACTAAATCCTTGTCAAATCAACAAATACCTGACATAGTTTAACGCTTTCGACGGGCAGCAATGCCCGTCGTTTTATTTTGCAGGATTGAGGAGTATTACCCATGCAGGAACGAATCAGAAACATCGCAATAATCGCCCACGTTGATCACGGCAAGACCACTCTTGTCGATGCCATGCTTAAACACGCCGGAGTTTACCGTGCCAACGAAGCAATCACAGAGAGAGTTATGGACTCTAACGATCTGGAAAAAGAACGTGGAATCACTATTCTGGCCAAGAATCTCTCCATCCACCATGGTCCCTACAAAATCAACATTGTAGACACCCCAGGCCATGCTGACTTTGGTGGCGAAGTAGAACGTGTGCTAAAAATGGTTGATTCAGTGCTGCTGCTTGTTGACGCACTTGATGGCCCTATGCCGCAAACCCGCTTCGTATTGAAAAAATCTCTCGATCTCGGCTTGAAGCCAATCGTGGTAATCAACAAGATTGATCGTCCCGGCAGTCGCCCGGATGAAGTTCTTAATATGGTTTTTGATCTTTTCTGCGAACTGAACGCTTCAGATGATCAGCTCGATTTTCCAGTTGTCTATACTAGCGCCAAGATGGGTTACGCCAAGCTGGATATCACCATCGAATCAAATAGCATGGAACCCCTGTTTGCAGTAGTTGAGTCAAACGTTCGCCCGCCAAAAGGTGATGTTAATGCTCCTTTCCAGATGCTGATTGCCAACATCGATTACAATGAATACATTGGTCGAATGGCAACAGGAAGAATCTTTAATGGCAAGGTTAAGGCGGGTGAAACAGTTGCCATGATCAAGCAGGATGGATCTATTTCCAAGGGACGCATAACCAAGCTGCTTGGCTACGAAGGATTGAAACAGGTCGATATTGAAGAAGCGGGAACCGGCGACATTGTAACGGTGGCTGGCTTTGAAGAGGTTAGCATAGGTGAAACACTCGCTTCTGCCGAAACCCCGGTTGCAGTCCCTTATGTTTCAATCGACGAACCGACGCTCTCAATGAACTTCATCGTTAATACATCACCTTTTGCCGGTCGTGAAGGCAAATGGGTAACTTCGCGCAACATCCGCGAGCGCCTTACCAAAGAGCTTCGCACCAATGTTTCCCTGCGGGTTGAGGATACAGACAGCCCGGATACTTTCAAGGTTTCCGGACGTGGCGAGCTGCATCTCTCCATTCTGATCGAAAATATGCGCCGTGAAGGCTTCGAACTGGCAGTTTCCAAACCTGAGGTTATCATTCGCATGAAAGACGGCATCAAAATGGAGCCGATGGAGTATCTGGTCGTTGATGTTGCTACAGAGTTTCAGGGTGCCATTATTGAAAAAATGGGGCCTCGCAAAGGAGAGATGGTTGCCATGGCACCGATGGGTGAAATGGTTCGTCTCGAATTTATCATTCCGGCTCGCGGCTTGATCGGTCTGCGTGGTGAAGTTCTCACCGACACCCGCGGTACTGCCGTTATGACGCACACTTTCCATGAATATGCTCCATACAAAGGAGAAATACCAGGGCGCAAAAACGGTGCTCTTATGGCAATGGAGCATGGCGAAACAACCGCTTACTCGCTAGATGCCCTTCAGCCTCGCGGCACGCTGTTTATTGGTGCGGGTGTGGAGGTATATGGCGGAATGATCATCGGCCAGAACTCCAAGGACAACGATCTGGACGTAAATCCGTGCAAAGGAAAAAAATTAACGAACGTTCGCGCCTCCGGTACTGACGATGCCATCAAACTTACTCCTCCGAAGATCATGACTCTGGAGCAGGCTTTGGAATTTATCGATGATGACGAACTGGTAGAAGTTACTCCAAATTCGATTCGTCTGCGCAAGAAAGAGCTTGATCCTACTCGCCGCAAACGTGCGAATAAGTAATTCACTCCGCTCAATCAACCTCGAGCTATAAAAAGCTTTTAAAAATTAGCCAGTAACAGAATTTGTTGACAAGCATTACAATTATTGAATTATCCCCCTGACTTTCCGCCAGGGGGATTTCTTTTGTCTATTGTTCACCGCTAATTACATACAACTCCATTATTTCAGGTTGCGCAGCCGATATAATTGCACTACCATGACCGAAATCAAACCTGCCGAAGGCGATACCTTTAATCAATTCAATATTAACTGCACGGGGAGTACATACCAATGGATGAACAACTTCAAGCAACCCCCATATGCGGGCGGCACCGGACTTTGAACGCCCTGATGGCACCTTTTGGCGGTTGGGACATGCCGATTCAGTACGAAGGAATTATTGCAGAGCATGGCTGGTGTCGCAGCAAGGCGTCTTTGTTTGACATCTGCCATATGGGTGAGTTCATTTTCCAGGGCGATTTCGAAACAAGCGGATTTGAGGATGTCTTTACCTTTTCGGTCAAGACGATTCCGGTCGGGCGTTCACGTTACGGCTTCCTGCTGAACGAGCAAGGGGGGATTATTGATGATCTGATCATCTTCCGTCTGGCCGAAGACAAGGTCATGATAGTAGTAAATGCCGCCACCGCTCCCAAGGATTTTGCCGCCATCAAGGAACGTCTGAAGGGTGGAGAATTCACTGACATCACAGCTGCTACCGGCAAACTTGATATTCAAGGCCCGCTTTCCCGCTATGTTATGGTCGATTTATTGGGAGAAGAGGTTGCCACAATTCCATATTTCAAATTTATCACGATTAACATACTTGGGGTAGAGGCTATTGTCAGCCGTACAGGCTATACCGGTGAACTTGGCTACGAAATATTCATTCCGGCAGAAAAAGTCTGTGAACTGTGGGATCTGCTGCTCACCGATGAAAGGGTCAAGCCGGCTGGACTGGGAGCCAGAGATGTTCTGCGTCTGGAAGTAGGCTATTCACTGTACGGCAGTGATATTGACGAGCAGACTACCCCGCTTGAGGCCGGCCTGGAATCTTTTGTCAACTTCGACAAATCGTTTGTCGGCAAAGAAGCCCTGCTAAAACTTAAAGAGCAGGGTGTTGCTCGAAAAAAAGTGGCTTTTGAAGTAAGTGGACGTCGCTCGCCCAGACATCATTATGATATCTGCGTCGGAGGAGAAGTTGTCGGCAACGTAACCAGCGGTGTGTTCTCGCCGATTCTCGGCAGAGGCGTAGGTATCGGATTTATCAAACCGGAGCTTGCAGCAATTGGTACGGCACTCACAATCAGCCATGAGAGAGTAACTATGGAAGCAGCAGTGTGTGAATTGCCGTTCTTTAAAGACG
>CAJBRY010000704.1 GCA_903958085.1 uncultured Geobacteraceae bacterium | reverse complement strand
TAGCAGCTTGTACGCCAATAACTTTTACTTTTGGATTCTGTTCTTTGATTGCCATAGCGGTTCCGGCAAGTAATCCACCACCACCTGTGCAAACTAAAACTGTTTTTACTTCAGGCATTTGTTCTAATATTTCTAAACCAACAGTTCCTTGTCCGGCCACAATATAAGGATGATCGGATTGCTGTATGGATAATAGAGTGAGCTGAATAACAGGTGATTTGATTTGTGAATAAAGTAACTGGACTTTAGATATTCGTCTCCCCGCACCGCCTTTTTGTCGGTGTCGGTAGCAACTCTTTAATTGTTGATCAAGGCTGAATCTATGCGGCCTTGCCCCTTTTGTGTTGATATTCATCCTCAACCGGCCATTTTTTCGGTCCGAATTTACCGGACTTCGGGTTCCACAGAGCCCGAATGTTGACATGGCCAAAAAACCGTTGCAGTCCCTGCCTGACTCTGCCGGCTGTGACCGGTTGTTTCACACGCCACGGGGCAAACGAAGCCAGATACGTAACCTTTGCATCATTGAGCAGTACTAGCAACTGCGGAATGGCATAACTGACGGAAAGTATCTGGACCCAACGATGGAGAACCTGTCGTGTCTGCTGCCAGGTTTCTTTCCACCCCCAGCGATTCTTGAGCTGATTGAACAGATCCTCAATCGACCACCGTCGCCCGTAACCGAGAATGATCCGTGCGCCGGAAAGAGTTATATCAGTAGAGAGAAGTAAGCATTGCTGTGTACGGGTACCGTCTTCTTTTTCAAGCTGACTCCAGACCATCCGTACCGCTTTTCCCTTGAGGAAGCGGGCAAGCACAATAGCTGACCGATAATGGACCGTCTGGGTTTTGCCATAGACGGTGAACTGCTGCCGGACTTCCGGTAGTGAGGAGATCCACTCGGCAGTCACCTTCTCACCATATTTTCTTGGACGTCCCCGCTTGCCGGTACGTTCAGGCGCATGAAAGAGCGCTGTGTCCTTGCGCACCTGGCCAATCACATCAAGCCCTTGTTCCATGGCATATGTGATCAACTTGCAACGCATATACCAGCTATCCATCAAGAGGTACGTCTGTAATTCTTTAAACAGTGGCGCAACGACCCGCAGCAGAGTGCGCGCCGCCACCAGTTTGCCGGAGTTACCTCCCCGGCGTGCCAACCGAGAGAGGATCGGGATGCCCAAGGAGCGGAATCCCTTTGAAATGGTCAGTGCCAACGTCACCCAGCATTGCCCTCTGACAAATGTCGGGCGATTGGTCTTGTTGCCGTGTTGATGATGAATGGCCGAACCAGGGGCTTTCTGTGACGATCTGAAAACGATGGTGTCATCAATCATCAGAAACCAGCGTCGGCGCGGGAACATCCGCAGTGCAAGGCGAGCCGTCTGGCACCCCAGGGCAACCCAAGACCACTTGCCAAAGTGGAGCCACTTGTAGTAGCTGTTCCAGTGTCTGACGGTATCAACCGCCAGCACAGCATCGGTAACAAAGCCGGTCTGGGTGAGCATTGCTCCGAAAAGCAGTTCCAGAAAAGTTGGCACCGAACGTTTTGGCAGAGATTGACAGAGAAATGTGATAGCATCGAACAGGGCTCTGGGGATATAGCGGTATCCCTTGTTGTCCATAGCGGCCTCCTGAGAGAGAATGGTTTTCTCTCAAGAGGTCGCGCGCTACTCACTTCTAAGATCAATTACGTGAGTAGCGCGCGACCCACGATCTTGCCCCTGCTGTCAAGCTTTATTTTCATCTATTTGCATTATTTTTTGATAATGCAACTTTTTCAAAGAACACTGCAGAAGTCTAAAGTCCAGAATCCGTTTTCTGTGGTGACCCCGAACTGATGATTGGAGAAATATTATGAACTCAGTACTATTCGATGCAGATGTACAGTCTCACTTAAAAAGCCTCACAGTACTTTATGTTGAAGATGAAAACGACTCCCGCGAACAGTGCAGTGAATTTCTGTCACGTCTTGTTGGAGTTCTCATTACTGCGCAAAACGGAGTGGCAGGTCTGGATGCCTGGCGTCAGCACGCGTCTGACATAGTAATCACCGATATTCAGATGCCGGTCATGGACGGATTGTCGATGGCAGAAGAAATCCGTTTCCGTGATATGTCTGTTCCGATTATAGTTTTGACCGCGTTTGATCGTGGCGATTACCTTATGAAATCGGTCAATATCGGCATTGATAGGTATGTGACTAAACCGGTGGACTCGGGTCGACTCCAGTTATCACTTTTGTTATGTGCCCGCCGCTTGTTGGTTGAGAAACAGCTTAAACTCTCTCAAGAGACATTGGAGCGTGAAAACGGAGAGAAAGATGCAAGAGCCGCTGAACTGGTTATTGCCAACAATGAACTCGCCTATCAAAACGAAGAGAAAGAAAAACGGGCTGCCGAACTGGTTATAGCCAACACGGAACTCGCCTATCAAAACAAAGAGAAAGAAAAACGGGCCGACGAGTTGATTATTGCCAACAAAGAACTCGAATTTCAAAATTATGAGAAAGAAAAGCGGGCAAAAGAGTCAATCATTGCAAACAATGAACTTCAATTTCAAAACAGGGAGAAAGAAAAACGGGC
>CAJBRY010000703.1 GCA_903958085.1 uncultured Geobacteraceae bacterium | reverse complement strand
AGGCATAGTCAAAAGCGCACTCGGAATTTTCAGAAAAATCGATGGCAGTCAAAATTTTAGTAAACGCTTGCATAATGATTCCCCCCTAAAGTCTGATTTTTATCAGACAGTTTTGAAAATTTTATTTATTACTTTTTTTAACTCATCATATTTAACAGGCTTATTTATATACTCAAAAGCACCCAGAGTCATTGCCTCCAGATACGACTCCACCTCACCATAAGCGGTAATCATAATAACATTACTTGCAGGATGACTTCGGTTCAACTCTCGCAGAAACATCAGTCCGTTCATCTCCGGCATGTTCAGGTCGGTAATAATCAGCTCTACATCCTTGCTGCGAAGAAAATTGATCGCCTCCAAGCCATTTCTGGCTGAAGAAACATCATATCCATCATGCGCAAGAATTTTGGAAAGCGCCACCCTTGCATTTTCCTCGTCATCGACAACAAGTATTCTTTTGTTTTCAAATTCCACAGAAATTCTCCTGCTCAGATCTAATGTGTTGTAAGTCTAGCATGTAGCAGAGAACTGTCAAGGATGTGAAAAACTTTTTTAAATATTTTGATGTTTCAAAAATCCTTGGGGGGAATAGACAGGATTACTGTTTGATGACGTCTGGAGCTATCTCTACATAAACCGGCTTACCGGCAGGACCAAGGGATTTGTAGGGCTTTCCGTTCAATTCAACATCAACTCCTCCACCGTTGCTTAAGTCGAGTGCGACTTTCTTTTCCGCTTTCCATTCAATCACATCACCAATGGTAAGTTCATACTGCTGAGCCCCGGATCCGTCAACCATTGCCGCCAAAGTGCCATTTTGTGTTGCCTTGATTTTAAGTATGAAACCACCCGATATTTCTGGCAAACGTTTGGGAGTCACAGTAACTTCAGGTTCAGGTTGGTTTATCGATTTCTTTTCTAGATTCAGTGACTTAGTTCTAGGCTCAGTTTTAATATCGCTTGCAGAACTTTGCACCGCATGAACAGCAGCTACAGCTTGGGCAGATGTAGTGGCAACAGCAGTTTGTGATGGCGGTCGGGAGGAGGTTGGAGACTGTTTGAAGAAGGTAGCAACAATAAGTATGGCAGTAAGTATAAGTGCGGGGAGTAACAGTTTTTTAAGCGATATCATACGGGGTGGAACATGAGCAGGAGATGTCTGCGTCTTTGTGGGGTCAGGTTTTTCGCCTTTGACTCCAAAGAGTTTTTCGTACATCCGAGAAACATCTTCAGAATTAAGGCCAAGATAGGTCGCATAGATACGCAGAAAACCCTTGAGATATGCTTGATTGGCAAACTCGCGAATCCGGTCATCCTCAAGAGCCTTTAAATGGGAAATGCCGATTTTAGTTGATTCGGAGGCTTCTTCAAGTGTAATTCCATGAAATTCCCGGCAACGGCGAAGTATCGTACCAGGAGAACCGGCAGAGGTTTCCAGCGAAGAGGCAGCAGAATCTGACAATCTGCCTTCATTCATTTGAGAAGTTCCAGGTATCCGAGAGCTGCGCGGCCAAGTTCGCTTTCAGGAATAAGGCGGAGTACCTCTTTGAATGAAGCCCTTGCGGCATCAATATTCTTCATTTTAAGCTGAGCCTGGCCGATATAATGGTGGGCCGCTCCATAATCAGGATAAATATTAAGGGCTTTAGAATATTCGGCAATAGCCTGTTCGGTCTTGTCCATAGCAAACCAGACTCGCCCCAGCGAAAGCTTGATAACAGGATTACGTGGGTTCATAGCTGCAACTAGTTGTAACTCATCCAAAGCTTTCTGGTAATCACCTTTTCCAAGATAAGCAAGCCCCAGATTGATGCATGCATTCTCATTGTTGTCGTAAAACAGGTCGTCTTTTACAATTTTAAACTGCTGAATTGCACTATCCCAGCGTTTTAAATCTAGATACGCAACCCCAAGATCATTTCGTGCAACAGAGTAGTTAGATTTAAGAGAAATAGCTTTAAGCAGCCTGGATTCGGCAAGATCAGGTCGCTTCTTCCCAATAAAAGCGAGGCCTAAATTATAAAGGACTTCGGGATTCTCTGAATCAAGTTTCTCAGCTTCTGTCAACTCGAAAAGTGCTGACGAATAATTGCGTTCCCCAAGATAGGAAAGCCCCATCTGATAATGATATGCCGCAGGATTTGGCTTAGGATTGCCAGTAGCACGACCAGACATACATCCGGAAACGACTAGAAGGATAAACAGTGAAACTGTGAAGGAGAAAACTTTTTTCATATTCTCAAATATCCCTGAACGCTCGCCCTCTTGTATCTAGGTTGCACTCTGTCAGAAAGAAATATCCTTAAAACTTGTAAGCGTTTTGAAATTTGCAAAACGAGACTGAATTTCTTTATAATCAAGCCGCTTCATCCGGTTAAGACTGAAATCCTCAACATTGAAAGAAGCCATAACGCTGCCGAAGACTATTGCCTGCCGTAACCCCTCCTCTGAAAGATCGCCTGTATTTGCAAGATAGCCCATGAATCCCCCAGCGAAGGTATCACCCGCTCCGGTCGGATCAAACACCTCTTCCAGCGGATATGCCGGAGCTGCAAAAACAGTCTCTGCGGTAAACATTAGCACACCGTATTCTCCTCGCTTAACAACCAGACGCTTGCAACCAAGGGCGATAATCTGACGTGCCGCCTTGACAAGATTTGCTTCACCAGTAAATTGTCTTGCTTCACCTTCATTGATTACCACAATATCAACTTTCTGAAGCACTTTTTTCAGAGAGTCCGGCTTGGAGGTGATCCAGAAATTCATTGTATCGCACGCCACCAATTTTGGCTTGCGAACCTGCTCAAGAACCTTCATCTGAAGGTCTGGATCAATATTGGCGAGAAACAGATATTCAGCATCTCGATAGGATTCCGGCAATTCAGGCTGAAAATCCATAAGAACGTTAAGTTGAGTATCAAGCGTCTGCGCCTCATTCAGATCATACCCGTAACGGCCGCTCCAATGAAAAGTCTTACCGGGAATCCTCTGCAAACCCGTAGTGTCAACATTGCGGCTCTGCAGAAAACTTACATGCTCCTCGGGAAAATCTTCGCCAACCACTGCAACCAGAGAAACATCCGTGAAAAAACTAGCAGAAGTCGAAAAATAGGTGGCAGAACCACCCAGAACATTCTCTCCTCTCCCAAAGGGGGTCTCAACTGTATCAAACGCGACCGTGCCGACTACAACAATGCTCATTGATCTTCTCCTGCAAGTAAATTGTTCAGCAAAATACCACTAAGCTCAAAATGAGTCAAAAGGAATGTATATTTACATCTGCTGATGTGCCAATCATACAAAGAAATGGCTTGCAATATCTGAGCTTGGCCCATGAATATTAAAACCGGATTAAGGCGGTATTTTAGTTCATAACTTGAATGCAGATAACTTCCACTTTGATTTCGGGTTTCTTTGCCAAACACTTTTGTGATATAGATTAGAACGAAAATGCGACATAAACTCTTTGTATTTGTGATGTAACTTCATAGTTTTATTTCATAAAACAAGATTTATTTCCGCTAATAAAGGAGCCTTATCTCGATGCCAGAGCATACCATTCCACGCACACCATCCGCCTATGACTATCAACTGCTTATAAAAAATCTGCTGTTTTGCCCGGTAGTTGATGCACCGGATCAAGAGATCGTCTATCGAAGCAGCTTTCGTTACACATACCGAGAGTTGCACCAACGAGTTAAGCGTCTGGCAAACGCACTGACTTCACTTGGTGTTAGGAAGGGAGATACTGTAGCAGTAATGGATTGGGATTCGCATCGCTATCTGGAATGTTTTTTTGCTGTGCCGATGCTTGGCGCTGTGCTGCACACAATAAACGTTCGACTTTCTCCAGAACAGATCCTTTATACTATAGATCATGCCGAAGATGATTTTCTCCTGGTAAACTCTGAATTTCTCCCCATTCTCGAACAGATTAGAGGCAGAATGGATACGGTTAAGGGTTTTGTCCTCTTGAATGATGAGGCCGCTCCACCTGTGACAACCATCCCCTTTGCAGGTGAATACGAGAATTTGCTGGATTCTTCTTCTTGCGAATACAACTTTGCTGACTTCGATGAGAACACCAGAGCAACGACTTTCTACTCAACTGGAACCACCGGTATGCCAAAAGGTGTTTATTTCAGTCACCGCCAACTGGTTCTGCATACAATGGGGGTTTTGGGCGTACTAGGGTCAGCTCTTGGACATGGGCGTTTTCATCGTCAGGATGTGTATATGCCGATCACTCCCATGTTTCATGTTCACGCTTGGGGCGTTCCATATGTAGCTACCATGCTGGGAGTAAAGCAGGTTTATCCGGGACGCTATGTGCCGGATTTGTTGCTTGAGTTGATTGAAAAAGAGAAGGTAACCTTTTCCCACTGTGTACCTACAATTCTGCATATGCTTCTTAAGCATCCTCACGCCCAACGAATTGATCTTTCAGGCTGGAAACTTATCATAGGTGGCGCAGCCATGTCCCGTACACTGTGTATTGATGCGATGAAACACGGAATTGATGTTTTTACCGGCTACGGCATGTCCGAAACCTGCCCAATTCTTACTCTGGCCCATCTGACCCCGGAAATGCTTGAGTTGTCGCCGGAAGAGCAGGCAACAATTCGCTGCAAGACAGGACGCTCGATACCACTGGCTGATCTTAGAGTAGTGGACTCAGATATGCTGGAACAACCGCGAGACAGCACCTCTCCGGGTGAAATAGTTGTTAGGGCACCGTGGCTTACGCAAGGATATCTCAAAGACCATAAAGCTTCAGAGAGACTCTGGGAAGGCGGATGGCTCCATACCGGAGATGTAGCAGTTCGTGACGAACTGGGATATATCAGAATTACCGATCGCAGCAAGGATGTAATAAAGGTAGCAGGTGAATGGGTCTCCTCACTCGAACTTGAAGATATTATTGCTCATCACCCTGGAGTTGCTGAAGTTGCAGTAATTGGAACAACTGACGAAAAGTGGGGCGAGCGACCTCTGGCACTGGTGATTCCGCGCATGGATAAAGCCTTAACTGAAAAGGATATTAGCCACCATGTCAAAGAGTACGCTGACAAGGGATTAGTGAACAAGCAGGTAGTGCTAATAAAAGTACGCTTCGTGAATGCCATCGACAAAACCAGTGTTGGAAAAGTAAGTAAAGTAGCATTACGGGAAAAGTATGCCTGAAACAACTTCACTGCCCAATGGCGATGAAATGCCATCTCTACATGAAGAATCTTTTGCGGTGCAGTATCACGAAACTGATCAATATGGCTTTGTAAGGCTTGTGGCGCTGCTTAACTACCTCCAGACGTCCGGCGTTAAGCATGCTTCCCGTCTAAAGGTCGCAGTTTCAGATCTTCGCAAAGGGGGAAACACATGGGTACTATCTCGTGTTCATCTTACAATGGATAGGTATCCGCGCGGTGGAGAGACTATCCGGGTAAGAACCTGGGTAGCGTCAAAAACTCCATATTTCACTGTTAGAGATTACGAGCTTTACAGCGCAACTGGCGATATTATCGGCAGAGCCACGACTTCATGGGCAGTATTGAACATGAAATCAAGAAAACCGGTGAAACTAAGTGAAGCACTGCCTGAATTTCCGATGAATCCAAATCGTGCCATAGATGACAATTTTGGGACACTTCCTGTGCTTGAAAATTCACAAAACGACCTATTATTGCCTGTTTTACGAGGGGATCTCGATTCCAACCGACACGTTAACAATACCGTTTATGCAGCATGGGCGCTCGAAACGATATCAGAGGAAGTTGACCGCACCTCTCGACTCACAGAATTTGAGATAGCCTTTCGCTCCGAAGCACTTTATGGAGAAACCATTAAAGCTAAACTGGGAAATGGTGAGACTGATGATTGCTATATCCATAGAATCGAGAGTTGCAGCGATGGAAGGGAGTTGGCTCGACTAAGAACTCGCTGGTCACGTCTGGAATAACAGTTTTTATTGACCTGCTGCGCTCTTAGCACTATTGTGCTAATTCTGTTCTTCAGAAAATTTTTTGCCACTGCAACTTCTATGATTCAAGCATAAAACAGGCAAACAAAAAAAGGAGCTTAAACAATGTCACAGGATTTTATCGTAGCAGACCTCAAACTGGCTGATTGGGGCCGCAAGGAAATCAGGATTGCCGAAACAGAGATGCCAGGATTAATGGCTATTCGTGATGAATTTGCTGCATTAGCACCATTAAAAGGTGCGAGGATTACCGGTTCACTCCACATGACCATTCAGACTGCTGTGCTGATAGAAACCCTTACCGCTTTGGGAGCTGAGGTTCGCTGGGCCTCCTGTAACATCTTTTCGACCCAGGATCATGCCGCTGCCGCCATTGCTGCCAGTGGAGTAGCCGTTTTTGCGGTAAAGGGCGAAACACTTGAGCAGTACTGGGATTATACACATCGCATCTTCGAATGGAGTGACGGCGGTTTTTCCAACATGATTCTTGATGACGGCGGAGATGCGACACTGCTGCTGCACCTTGGAGCAAGAGCAGAAAAGGATATTTCCATTCTGTCAAATCCAGGTTCAGAAGAAGAATCAATACTTTTCGCTGCCATAAAAGCCAAGCTGGCAACTGATGCTACCTGGTACTCCACCCGTTTGGCACAGGTAAAAGGGGTGACCGAGGAAACCACTACAGGCGTTCACCGGCTGTATCAAATGCATGAGCGAGGCGACCTGAAATTTCCAGCAATAAACGTCAACGACTCAGTAACTAAATCCAAATTCGACAATCTCTACGGCTGCCGTGAATCACTGGTAGACGGCATCAAGCGCGCTACTGACGTTATGATTGCCGGCAAAGTTGCCCTTATTTGCGGTTACGGCGACGTCGGCAAAGGTTCTGCCCAGGCAATGCGCGCCCTATCGGCTCAAGTATGGGTAACCGAAGTAGATCCCATCTGTGCTTTACAGGCTGCCATGGAAGGCTTCCGGGTAGTTACAATGGAGTATGCTGCTGACAAGGCAGATATTTTTGTGACCTGTACTGGCAACTACCATGTTATTACTCACGACCATATGGCTAAAATGAAAGACCAGGCCATTGTCTGCAATATAGGTCACTTCGACAACGAGATTGAGGTCGCTGCACTTGAAAAATACGAGTGGGAAGAGATTAAGCCGCAGGTTGATCACATCATTTTCCCTGACGGCAAGCGAATCATCCTGCTGGCTAAAGGGAGACTGGTTAACCTTGGCTGTGCAACAGGCCATCCGAGTTATGTCATGTCATCATCATTTGCCAATCAGACGATTGCACAGATAGAACTTTATTGCAATCCAGGGAAATACCCGGTAGGTGTTTATGTACTTCCCAAACATTTGGATGAGAAGGTTGCAAGGCTGCAATTGAAAAAACTGAATTCACAGTTAAGCGTTCTGACTGATGAGCAGGCTGCTTATATCGGGGTTCCAAAGGAAGGGCCATACAAATCCGAGATGTATCGTTATTAAACAACTAGAGCCCTCCAGGGAATGAATCCCGGAGGGCTCTCATAATAAGCTCAATGATCTTTTAGCGCGAATATCCCAGGTGCATTTCGCCAGTAACCTTTATAATCCAAGCCGTACCCAAACAAAAAGCGGTCTCCGACTTCTATTCCAGTATAGTCAGCTTTCATTTCCGGCACCACTTTTCTAATATGGAGTTTCTCCACCAGAACTGCCATCATTACCTTTGTCGCGCCATGTTCAAGGCAATATGCTGCAATTGCTGCGAGCGTAACACCTTCGTCAAGGATATCATCAAGCAAGACTACTGTCCTTCCATGCAAATCAGTCTGCGGCATCACCTTCCACTCAAGAGTCGCCCCGTTGATTTCGTTGCCGTATCTGGTTGCATGAACATAGTCAATTTGCAACGGAAATACCAATTGCGTGAGCAGTTGTCCGGCAAAGACAAGGGCCCCATTCATGCAGCAAATCAGTAGCGGATTTGATTCCTT
>CAJBRY010000702.1 GCA_903958085.1 uncultured Geobacteraceae bacterium | reverse complement strand
GAATCAGGCATAAGTGGCAGATTGCTGATGCGCTTGCTCTGAGCCAGCAGTCTGATTTTGTGTTCGATGACGGCGCATATGGTTACTCAAGGGCGTGGGTATTTTCACATGCACTGGCAGTTTCGTATGCTGTGACGGATTGGCTGAACCTTGAACTGGGTGGAAAGGTGTTTGCCCCTTTGACAGAAGCAGAAGATCGAAGTGCGCAACTGTTCGGCTATGCCGGGCTTAAGGTGGGGTTTTAGTATGTACGGTCTTGGGTAAAATAGTAACACAGCTTGGAAGTTAGAACCGCCGATGAAAGGTGAAGTGTATTAAGGAGGAAATCTGAGATTATCTGCAAATGTCCAACGCAGCAAGAAGAGCTTTCTCAACCTGTGCCAGGATGTCCGGAGGGAGGAGGCCCAGGCGATCATCAAGTTTGGAGCGGTCGAGTGTTGTGACTTGGTGGCAAATAGCGCTACTGTAATTCTTCAAACCAGCGGTTCCGGCAGGCAGGGCAATCACCGTAGGACCTCGACGAGCCTGGGTTGGCGAGGTTGATACCGGAATAACGATAATGGAGCGCCACGCAGGTGTCTGATTGAAAGCATCGTGAGAGCGGATGATGACAGGTCGCTTGCCTGTTTGCTCTGAGCCTGAACGAGGTGCAAGATTTGCCCAGTAGATTTCACCCCGTTTCACTGACAATGCTCCATATTGTCAAGATGCTCCAAACTCGCTTCTTCCAGTTGGATGTCAAGATCCTCAGAACTACCTGCTGCATGTGCGGCATAACAGGCGATTTCTTCATGTAACGCCAGCTTTTCCTGCTCTTCTAGCCAATACTCTACGGCCTGTTTTGCCATCTGCGTAGCAGGTCGGTTCTGGCGTTTTGCCACTTCGCGCAGACGAGTATAAAGCTGGTTCGGAAGAGGAATGTGAAAGTTGTGAATTTCGGCTGCTTTCATGGCATATCTCCTGCCATAAAATATAAGTCATATTTGTCTGGCATACAAGCGGAGGATTATACACGCAAATTCTGGATTTTGGCGGGGAGTAATGATAGTAAGGTAATCTTCTGGCAAAGTAGCATGCTAAAGTTATTTGCCATGCTGTTTATAAGAGCACTTTTTAACCGGGAAGGAATATGCCAAATTATGCACCCATATCTGACAGCCAACATACCGGGCATCGGCGGCACAATCAAAGAAACCCTCGATGATTTTATCGTTGAAGAAATTCCGTTATATATTCCTGTCGGATCCGGCGAACATCTTTATCTCATGTTTGAGAAACGCGGGATTACTACGCTGGAGGCAATTCGTCGAATTGCAAACGCTCTGAAAATTTCTGAACGTGATGTCGGTTATGCAGGACTTAAAGATGCTGTTGGAGTTACCAGGCAAACAATTTCGGTTCAGTGGGTTACGTCCGAGAAGGCGCTTGCACTGGAGTTGGACGGCGTCAGAGTATTATCGGCAATCAGGCACAGCAATAAACTTAAACTTGGGCATCTGAAAGGAAATCGTTTTAATATTGTTATTCGAGGCGTTTCAGATTCTGCGCAGCAAAAATTGCCAGCGATAATTGAAATTTTGCAAAAGCGAGGCGCACCAAACTATTTTGGTTATCAGCGTTATGGGGCTCAGGGCAATTCTCACCTGATAGGTATGGCTATGCTGAAGCGCGACTGGCATAAAGCGGTAAATTGCCTTATCGGTCAATCAGATGCAGTGCGGAATGAAGAGTGGAGTGCGGCAATTTCGGCTTATCATGAAGGTGAAATTGATAAAGCCTTGCAGTTATTTCCGCGACACTGTCGCAGTGAGCGTGATCTTCTGCAACGCTTGGTTACTCGCCCCGGTGAGTATGAAAAAGCATTTTCTGCTATCCATCCGCGACTAAAGAAACTATACCTTTCGGCTGCCCAATCATTTTTGTTTGATCAGGTTGTAAACAGGCGCATTGAACTTATAGACGAGTTGATGGTTGGTGACCTGGCAATCAAGCATATCAACGGTGCCTGCTTTCTGGTTGAAGATGCTGCACAGGAGCAGGAGAGGGCTCTTTCATTTGAAATATCGCCGAGCGGTCCGATGTTTGGCTGCAAGATGAAATCTCCCGAAGGTGCAGCCTTGAAACTTGAACAGGAGATTCTGGAGCAGGCCGGATTGGAGTTGACTCTTTTCGACATGCCGGGTGGTCTGAGAATGGAAGGTGAGAGACGAGCTCTAAGGGTGCCGGTTGGAGAAGTCTCATGGAGCTTTTTAGAAGATGTATTGAAGCTGGAGTTTACCTTGCCGAGAGGTTCTTATGCGACTTCATTTATTCGTGAGATTACCAGGCAATTTTGAAATATCTATTGCTGGACTATACAGCTTCTTCTTTTGAGCCTGTCATTATCGTTTCCAGAGCTGATAAATGAGATTCATCGATTTGAAGCAGACTGAACTCCGTCGGACCCGTCTCATTACTGGTAATGTTAGTAGGGTACCTGCTTATGTCGTATCTTATGCTACTGAAATTTACCATACGAACAATAGCAAGCAGGAAATCATCTGAATTTAGGTGCTCAGTATGGTGATTTGCCACGATAAGCCTGTAAATATCTGGAATATTCCAGCAATCCATAACTTTAACCCCGAACTCTACATGAAGTTCAGAAAAAATATTATGCAATCCCGCCAGGTCAAGCTTAATTCCAAAATCCCTCCTTTGGCTAGCGTGCTCCATCGCTTTCAGAAGATAAAGCTTGCCGATGTCATGGAGTAAGCCCGCCATATATGCATGATCTGCAAAACTTTGATGACCTGTTTTCATTGCTATAGAACGGCATCCGAGTGCACAGGCATGAGAGTGCAGCCAAAGGTTCTGCATGACATCTTTTACTATAGGATTGTTTGATGTATGAAGTGAGGCGTGTGATGCCGCAATTGCAAGGTTGGCTATCTGTTGAGTCCCAAGGCGAATCGCTGAATTTTCTATTGTCTCACACTTGATTCGTCCCATGTATGACGCAGAGTTTGACATTTTCAAAACCAGTGCAGATAAAGCCTCATCTTCTTTAATTGTGCGAATAACTTCAAAATAATTTATTTCTGACTCGGCAAGAAGTTCCAAAAGATCAAGTGCGACCGGATTGAAAACGGGCAGATCAATTGGTTGCTCTGAAAGAACTTCATGAAAATATTCATTCATATTTCAGCCTCTTAGCAAATCAATAGAACTAGAAATGGCTCAAACTACGGAGCTTCTGTTCTGATTATATCAGATTCAGAGAATATGTCATTACAACTGACAGTATTTACAATAAGTTCTGCAAACTTTTCGGTAGAAAGCGGTTTGCTGAAATAAAAACCCTGTACCTCTTCACAGTGATGCTTTCGGAGAAAATTAAGCTGATCGACTGTTTCAACGCCCTCTGCAATTATTGAAAGTCCAAGGCTGTGAGCCATTGCAACGATAGCTCTGATGATTACCGCTTTATTTCCAGTGCCTATCTCCTGAACAAAAGATTTATCTACTTTCAGAAAATTAAGGGGAAACCGCTGTAGTGAACTGAGAGATGAATATCCGGTCCCAAAATCATCGATAGAAAGCGATATTCCGAGTTCTCTCAAGGCGTGCATTTTATCGATAGAGTCCTCTATGTTATGCATCATCAAACTTTCAGTAACTTCAAGATCAAGGTTCGTTGCTTCTATGCCGGTTTCATTAAGTATGTTTTTAACCATCTCAACCAGATTGTTTTGTCCAAACTGTCGCGGAGAAAGATTGACTGCCATGCGTAGTCTGGGGAAGTCAAGATCAGTCCAGTCTCTGTATTGAGTGCAGGCAGACCTGAGAGCCCATTCACCTATTGCCACTATCTGTCCTGTGTCTTCGGCTACCGGAATAAAATCATCAGGAGAAACTGATCCAAGTTCTTCATTATGCCAACGCAGTAGAACCTCCATACCTACAATTTTTCCTGTTGTTAAATCAATCTGTGGTTGATAGTTCAGGTGAAACTCATTTTTTTCCAAGGCATACCTGAGATTTGATTCAATTTTCATCCTTTTGGAAATTTTTCGATTCATCTCATCAGCGAAAAACTGGAAGCCGTTTCTTCCATTTTCTTTAATATGGTACATCGCTGTATCAGCTTTTTTGAAGAGGGTTTCCGGGTCTTCTCCATCTTCCGGGTATTGGGCTATCCCTATGCTTGCGGTAACCCAAATTTCCTGTCCCTGGAATGAAAATGGTCTGGAGATGGATTCTAAAAAACGTTTCACTACGGTAACCACGCTATCGCTGTGATTGCCGGTAGTAAGCACTGCAACAAATTCGTCACCACCTATGCGTGCAATTGTGTCGCTGCCGCGGATTAATTCCTGAAGTCTCTGCCCGACAGTGATCAATAGCTGGTCTCCGAATGAATGACCCAATGTATCGTTTATGGCTTTAAAATGGTCAAGGTCAAGCAGTATAAGCACTATGGTGCTTTTTCTTCTTTCTGAAATGGCAATTGCCTGTGTCAGGCGATCGTTAAGGAGGTTTCTATTAGGCAGGCCGGTAAGTGGATCGTGTCCGGCCTGATACATGAGTTGCTCTTCAAAAGTCTTACGCTCGGTAACATTGTGTATGATGAATGATAATGCTACCTGTCCCTGAAAGCTGAGACAGCTTCCATTAACTTCTACAAAAAGAGTTTGAGATCG
>CAJBRY010000701.1 GCA_903958085.1 uncultured Geobacteraceae bacterium | reverse complement strand
GTGAGGCTTTAAGCGCTTGCATCGACTTATCCGCTTCAGATTTGAACGTTGCAAATTCCTGTCGCGTAGTCGATGCCGCAATTTTAATAAAATCAGATGTTGTCGCCTGAACCGCACGCTGAAGCTCTACAGTTCTTAACTGGAAAGGAGTACTTTTCTCAGTCAGATATGACAACTTCTTCTTTATAAAACTCATCCCCATGAAACCGGTTACAGCAACCGCAGTGATGACAATCAGCACAAGTATGACATTTAGTGAAAGTTTCGTTTTTATTGTCATGAATCACTTCCCTAGGACGTAGCATCTATACGAAATATTATTGAAATATTCCGAGGTAGAAACACAATTGAGGGGGCTGACAAATCATATCAGCCCCCTTTGTCCTACTGAAATTTGTAAAAAATCTTACCAGTCTTCCTGTTTTTTAAGAACTTTTTCAAAATACAGATCTGGAGTGGTCAATTTTAAAATTTCTTCATTGCTGTAACCAAGCTCTTTGAAGTTTAGGATACCGTTGGGGGCATGGCAACTTGAACAGAATAAGGCCTTCCCTTTGGAAACAACCTGATGATTACTGCCGAAATAAATAGTCTGCCACCCAGGTACAGGCTCATAATTCTTGATCCCCATTATTTTTGCTGCGGAGGCAACGCCAGCCAGTGTGTCACCGTTTGCCATTGGCGGGGCAAAATCCATTGACAGTAACTCACCGTTTTTCTTGTTGAAATATGCCTTACCCTGAAAAACCTTGAAAGGATAAATCTTGCTCTTACCGTCGGTTCTGCTCCCCTTCGGGCCAATAAACTCAGGGCGATTGGCAACAGTCAGATTGTACCAGGCATAAACCGGAGTTGTTTCATTAACCTCTTTTTTCAAGGTTGACGGCTCCCAGAAACCATTATCAAGTTTTTCCCATTTGGTGAAATCCTTGGCAATAGCGCCACCGGTTTTAGGAATATGACAGGTCTGACAAGCTATCTTTGCAGAATGCTTGTTTATGTCGGCATCTTTATGCGGTTTTTCAGTGTGGCAAGCCCCAACGCACGAAACACGAACACCATCATGTGCCCAGTTGTTTGGATCAAAGCCGGTCGGAATCTTGTGATTTTTTACTACATGGCAGTCAATACAGACCATCTTTTTGGCGGCATGGACATCAGCATCAGCAGTCATGGCAAAGCCACGCTTGATAAGAACGCCACCACCTGCGGCCTCATGGCAGGTCATACAGGTTTTATTTGTAGGCCGCCCCAGATTTGCTGCAGCTTCTACGCTTCTATCCTGACCAATGATAACCTTGCCATCCTTCTGCTTGATCGGCTTGCGTTTGCTGAAATCGTATTTTGTTGAATGGCAAAGCAGACAGTCAACAGCAGCTTCAGCAGCTGGGCCTGTACTGCCTACGTCACTTGCATGGTCACCTGGATGACAGGTATTGCAGCCGGTGAATTTTGTTTTTCCCTTTGCATTCGGCTGTACTTCTTTCAGGTTATTGACGATGTCGTTGCCGTTACACATTGTGTAAATACGGTTTTTCATACCAACTTCTTCGTCCGGCTTGATTCCGTCAACGTGATCAACCTTTGATGCGTGCGTCCAATGCACCGTGCCGAGAAACTCCTTTGCCTTGCCCGGATGACATTCTTCACAGGTTGCCGGTCCTTTATAACCGTTTTTCAGAATTTCCTCTTTACCCGGGTGCTCTTTGGCAAAACCGAAGGATGCCGTCAATCCACCAAATAACAATGTTAATGCTAAAACTTTCTTCATAGATATTCTCCCGATGTTATCTTTCATCTAACTGAAAAACTCAGACAACATTTAACAACCAGCTGTTTTCTTGAACATCTTACTATTATTGACATCACCGGTTTTCTCATATTTTGTGCGAATTTCATCACCTTCAACGATACGCTTGTCCTTGAACTTATCCAGAGTCAAGTCGTCAGTTATAGTAATTGTAACGGAAACTTCTGACTTGTTATCTTTAACTACAGCAATTGCTGATTTCCCATCAGCAGCAAGCTCAATTTTTGTAATTGAGCCGGTCATTTTCAACTCTTCTGCACTGGCTGTTTTAACAACAGTCAGTGATGAAAGAAGCATTACTGTCAGAATTATTACGATGGAAATTAGTTTTTTCATTGTCTTTACTCCTTATCAAATCAGTTAAATACTGGTTAGAAACCGTTGGCGGCCTTGACCGCCAACACCACAAATCGATCAGTCAGCTTAATGCTCCGAAGCCATATTAAGTTAGAAATGGACCTCAAATGTACC
>CAJBRY010000700.1 GCA_903958085.1 uncultured Geobacteraceae bacterium | reverse complement strand
TATGACAATGTTCGTAAAGCTTCCTTCTTGGCAATGGCTGCTGGAGCAGATTTCATTAAAACTTCCACAGGCAAAGTGGCACCAGCTGCTACCGCCCCTGTTGTTCTTGTGATGCTTGGGCGCTGATGAGAGATGTCAGCAAGAAACAACCAAAAATCTTTGCACACTGGGAACGAGGATGGTGCTTAACGTAATTGGTGTAGAATATGAAGAGCCGTATGACGGGAGACTGTCACGTACGGTTCCGTGAGAGGCTGGAGGTGAGAGTCCTCCGGCCTACTCGACCGCGCTGTCCGCCGGTGCCGAAGGCATCAGGGTCACCGGAGCGACCAGAAAGCTCGGAATCAACGCCTGTGGCAACTATCAAGACTAACAAGGCAAGATAAAGAAGTGATTGGAATTGTTCGTAACCCATTACTGGTGTAGAAAATATTTTGAATGCACGCGTCTAAAGTTACACGCACTATTGCATGCCTTTTTTCAGGCTTTTGCAGAGGAAAATCGTAATAATACCGTCGCCCGCCAAGCCGCCACTTCGCCGTCATGGCTGCGGGGCTAAACGGAATACTGGTTATGCGCAGTCGATAAAAATACCGACTGCTCGTTCCGGCCTCGTAGACTACACCCCGTAACCAATATTCCGTTCACCTTGCTGAGTGTCCTCGTTACAGAGCGCATGATCCAGAATGTTTCCCACCGCCACTTCCGAATGCTTATAGCGCATTCTCCAGTGCCCGTGGAAAACGGCCCATGCAACCGGGCTGGTCGTAAACCGCTGGTTTACTGCTCGCCCATGCAACCGGGGTGAACAGAGTACTGATTTCGCGGCCCGGAGGGCGAACAGGCGGCCTTGAAGGTCGAATGCGCGACAATCTGTATTCTGTTTAAGGAGGAGCCATGGATGGCGACGAGTGGGCCCAGGTTGGGAACGCTACAGCAAGAACCTATGAAAATCACATTTCAGAGCTGTAGCGAGTTTCTTGGCACTAATAACGCCGATGGAGCGCTTATTGTTTTCCATTTCGGAAAGGTGTGATTTGGCAATCCCGGATACTTCGGATAGTTTTTCAATGGTTAAACCAGCATTATCCCGGTAACACCACAGTACATCACCTGCAGTTCGACTGGTGCGAAGATCATTCAGCCAGTCAACAGAATCAACTGAAACGGCTTCGTCGTCATCACTTACTTCAATTTCCCCATATGTTTTACGCAGTGTTTCAATCACGAACTGAGTTCCCAAGCCCGAAACCTGTACATCAATAGGGGGCATCTTCACGTGAACCAGCATAGTATACCTCGATTTCTATAGAGCCATTTTCATATCGCCAACAAGCGACCCAACTATAATTCAAGTGGCAGTGGTACGTGACCGATCCAAGTGGCGAGTAATTGGGCCAATTTGGTTGTTCTGGCCCGAACTGTCTGAGGTCCTCAAGTAGCAGGTCAAATTTCCTGAGTACTTGCACAGGAGCACCTTGCAGTCCCTTTAGCACACGCTTTTTGATGGTTAGTTCGTACTGCACTTCTATAAGTTACCTTTTATGGGAACAGAATGCAAGCTATTCTGATTCAGATAGTTTATCAATCAGCCCTAATATCAAATTTTGCTTGTCAGTAGGCATTTGCTGGACTCGTTCTAACTGTTTTTGGATTTTGGGAACTGGTCCTCGCTTCCTTATTGTATGTGCAATAGGAAGGAAATCCTCAATAGATAGTTCCAATAGTTCGCTGAGCTTTAGTAATGTCGGCAATGGTATTCTGCGTAAACCGGATTCGTACAGTGCTAAAGCTTGCTGCTTAATATGAAGTTTTGCTGCCAGTTCGGCTTGGGTGAGTTCTGCTCCCTTTCTTTGGGTAGCAATTTTTTCTCCAACGAGAACGAAAAAATCCACGGTATCATGCTTAATCATTGCAACACCATTATACCGGATGTTGTTTTTTGTGCTTGACAAAACAACATAATGTTGTAGGATGGAGAAGAATTATTGTACTTGACAAGGTTTGTTAAACCCACGGTCAAGGCAAAAGAAAAGCCCGCTTCCCTGGAAATCTTGGCAGAACGACAGGGAAAGCGGGCCACACACAACGGGGAGAACCTCGTCATGACGTATGAACATTCTAGCACAGCTTTAACGCCGACGTCAGGACTTCTCACCCG
>CAJBRY010000699.1 GCA_903958085.1 uncultured Geobacteraceae bacterium | reverse complement strand
TCGGTTGCTTCGGTTGCTTCGGTTGCTTCGGTTGCTTCGGTTGCTTCGGTTGCATCAGTTGATTCTATAGTTCGGAATCATCACATGTAAAATGGTTACGGCCTGTTGAAATCCTCTTCAAATTTTCGTATCCCATCGAGTATTTGTTCAAACGGTGGTGGGGCATCAAGAAACATGGCCGTCTGCATCCATTCATAATCCTGCTTCCAGGCCTGTACATCACCCGTTACAGGCATCAGCCGCAAATTCCCCTTATGTACTGTGCTATAATCCACCCAATTCAAGCGAAAAAACACCTGACGGTGCGCAGCTACACGGTCAAACAGAGCCTTATCCTCTGCCGCCCTGGCGGCAATGCCCTTTTGGATGAGGCACCACAGGTCATAATAGTGTCTGGCCATACGGGCTCGGCGGGGTTTATCCGCCGGTCGGAAGGTTTCCTCATGTATCAGAAGCGCCTTTTCCCAAAAGGTTCGCTCGGCAGACAGTACTTGGACAGAACAATCCAGAGGGGCAACTACCGTGTTCAACACCTCAACCAGAAATGGCTTGATGATTGCCGCTTCCGACGGCCAAGTATCTGATCGCGCTCCAAGTTCTATTTTGACGATCGGCTGCACATAAAATCCGTCTTCTGATTGCAGACTGGCGGGATACTGGAACAGAATCGTCTGACCATCCACATCGGCTTCATCCATACGAAGCAACCAACTGTCGCCTGCCGGCAATGCGGAACGGATACGTGCTTCAAGAAGCGGCAGCAGCTGCTGTTCAACGTACTCCTGACAGGCGGTTTTCAACTCTTTAAGTCGGTTGTTGCGTTGTTTGGTTGATGGAGCAGTTTCCGGATTTTTATCGCCGCCAAACCCCAAAAAGTCCCGATCAATAGTAAGGTCGATATCTTCCGAAAACCTTTCAATCAGTCCCCAAACCTTCGACAATGACGTTCCGCCCTTGAAGGTAAGTGCTCCCCCTATATCCGGCAGGGAAAAGAGTTCACGCAGCGTCCAGCAGACCCAATAATCCTTTTCAACGATTACCGGCGGCATATTAAGCCGCACCGCTGCCTCACGCAGATATAAGGCCCGCTCTTCTGTGGGCAGTTGCTCAAAACGTATCATCATTTGTCCTCATTTCCGGCAATATATCTCAGGAAGGGGTGCATCCAGGCTGGTGCCTGTGGCAGATCAAGTAACAGTAGTTTGCGATCTTCTTGTGTCAATAGCTGGCGTAGGTGTGCGATCTGATCTTGAGTTACATAGCGCTTACCCAGCCCCCGTAACGCGGCGAAAACAAGACCGCTCATCTTTCCGGCTGTTGCCATTTTGCGAGGGGCCCGTCGACGGAATTGGATGGTTAGCGTTCCGACCTTGATCTTTCGGGCGGGGCCATCGGTCTCATAGACAACCCGCATTGGAACCTGCTCGGAAAGATGCAGCATATTGGCTGCTGTCGCCTCTGACGGTTGGAGACGGACACCGTCGCGGCGAGCCAATGCTTCGGCAATCATGTCCACTGAGGGGGATAAAAGCCCCAGATGCTCATGCTTACGCGGGAAATCGTAAATCCCCCTGGCCAGGCGTCGGATCTGTCCTTCTCGAACCATACGGATCAGTGCCATCCCTACGGTGTGCGGGGAACCGAGATCAAGAAAGTCGGCTGGAGAAAAAACCCACCCTGGGTCGTGCTCGTGAATTCTGTTTTCGATCTGCTTGCTTGCGGTCATGTCGGCAGTTTCCGTCAATTTTGTTAAAAAAACAAGTCTCTTTTTTTAACAAAATACACAGTTTTCTGATCAAATTTATTAGATTTTAAGCTTAAAGTTTGATTGTAGAATCAGGACAGGACAATCAAAGAAATTCCTTCTAATACATTCTAGCTTGGCGTCTGGTGGACTCTCTCAACTCCGACGACCTCTTCATCCGGTACGTATTCAATTAGTTTATCTACGCTACACCCAAAAAAACGGCACAATTTATCAATATTTTCTGTCGTCGTATTATAACCTCTGACAGATGATATTCGCGAAAGAGTACTTTTGTTAACCCCAGTAGCTTCTGACAATTCGTCTAGATTAATTCTTTTCCCATCACGAAAAGCCTTCTCAGCCAGAGTTTCTTTGAGCTTGAAGCGAATCATTTTGTCTCCTTCACTGTGAATAGCATGTTGTCATACTAGCATATTTATTGCTTTTGAGTCAGCAAAATTGCTTCTCATGACATTTTATTGCAATTATTGCTTTACATGCAATTAATTGCGTGTTATGGTAATAAAAACTCACATTAAGAAGGAGGAACACCCATGGCCACTAAATCGTTTCTTACCACGGAAGAGTTGTCCTATCGCCTGCATTACAACGAACGTTATATTCGGCAATTTCTATTGGACTCGGTACTGATAGAGGGGATTCATTACTTTCGACCATTTGGCAGAAGAAAAATCCTATTCATCTGGGAGACTATTGAGCGGGATATGATGCAAACGTCTGCACACAAAACGCCAATGATTCCAATGGCCAGTGGGGGAGTCTGTTATGGGTAGTGTCAGAGTACGCAAAGATACCGGTGCGTTGTTTTTTGATTTTATCTATAAGAATATCCGTTGCAGAGAGCTGACTACTCTGAAGGACACACCTGAAAACCGGCGGACAATGGAAAAAGTAAACAAAAAGATTGATGCAGAAATTCTGCTGGGACAGTTTGAGTATGCCTGTTATTTTCCAACGTCGCCTATGCTAAAGAAATTCCAGGCTACAGATACTGCAACTCTGTCAGTTGAGAACCAGCAAGCGACGACAGCAACGCCATTTTTTAACGACTTTGCAAAAGATTGGCTGGAAGAAAATACCGTAAGATGGAAACGCTCTTACCGAGAACAGATAGAAGGAACCTTAGAAAAGTACTTAATTCCAAGGTTTGGTAATGCAAAAGTCAGCTGCATCACCAAGGGAGACATCCTCAAGTTCCGTTCATCACTCGCCAAAGTCAGTAACGGAGATAAAGAGGGACTGTCGCCTGACCGGATAAATCATATCATGACGCCATTGCGTATGATTCTTAATGAGGCAGCTGACAGGCATAGTTTTATCACACCTTGTACCGGAATCAAACAATTGCGAGTTCCACG
>CAJBRY010000698.1 GCA_903958085.1 uncultured Geobacteraceae bacterium | reverse complement strand
CAGTAACAACAGAACTGGTAAATGACGGTAAGGTCGCATTGATTGGTTTCGGAACATTCTCTGCTTCAAAGAGAGCCGCACGTACCGGCAGAAATCCTCAGACCGGCAAACCGCTCAAGATCAAAGCAAAAAGAGTCGGTAAGTTCACTACAGGTAAATGCCTGAAAGATTTGGATGCCTGCAAAGCTTCCTGCAAAACTAAACCAGCGGCAAAACCGGCTGTAAAAAAAGCACCTGCGAAAGCAAAGAAGAAATAAGCTGCGGCAGGCAGATTGAAAAATGATCAAGCCCTCCAATCGTGGGCTTTTTCGTTAAAGCAATGATCCAAACTCTCACTATTGAGGACACATGAAAGCGTCGGTATATTTGTTCGAACCGTTACGAAAGATATCCGACAATTTGGGCAGAGAACAGTTATGAGCTTACGCACAAAGTCATTCTGGATTTTCGACCTTGACGGCACCCTCACTTTACCGGTGCATGATTTTGAGTACATCCGCAGAGAGCTTGACATACCAGCGATAGCAGACATTCTTGGCTATCTTGATTCGCTGCCGGAAGCGGAAGCTTGCTGGCGTCATACCCGCCTTCAAGAGATCGAGATTCAACTGGCTTACGAAGCACAACCTTCACCGGGAGCAATCGACGCCATTGCAAAACTTCATCAGTCAGGCGCTCAGTTGGGAGTACTTACAAGAAATGACAGGGATATTGCCTTGCTGACGCTGGAGACGATTGGCATGGGGCACTATTTTGCCGCAGAAAATGTGCTCGGCAGGAACGAAGCCCTTCCAAAGCCAGACCCGGCCGGAATTTTCCACCTTCTGTCTGAATGGAGGGCACAACCATCGGAAGCAGTTATGGTAGGAGATTACCTTTTTGACCTACAGGCTGGAAGGGCAGCAGGAACCACAACTGTGCATGTTGGAAGACCTGATGGCAAGACATGGCAGGAATTTTCAGATTATGCGGTGGCGACTTTGAATGAACTATCATCGCAGTTGATTTAAAAAATGTGGCGATTGCGGGGGCGGACGTCCCCCGATACCAGAGTCTATTAAGAGCCTGTCGCAGGCACTCCGAAAATTTCCTGCTGTCAATCGTCGCAACCGAATTATATGCTATCGTTCCGTAATCCCTCAATCCGCTTCTGCAAAATGAATGCAGCCCGATTCTCAACTGGTATGGCCTCCAGCTTCTCCTGATCGATCCCCAGTTCTCGTGTGTTCATGCCAGCAACCCGAACTGCATCATCCCATCCGGCAATCGCCTGATTATTCGGTTTATCGGCAGCAGAGACCAAAGGCAGAATTTCAACTATTCCAGCCTTACACAACCAGAACCGGCATGTGCATCAGGCATGATGGCAATCAAACCATGAAGCGCCGGATGATTGAGGATCAGATGAACCTGCTCATCGGCCTTGGGGTCAAGCTCTTTGGCGTGGATCAATAATTCACATTTGCTCTTTTCTATGTCTAACATGAGGTTGTCATCTCCTAGTGTATTCAGCAGGTTCAGTGAATACATCCCATATAGACCCTTTCAGTGTGGGAAAACACTTCAGGGAATTTAGCTTTTGCTTTCTTCAGGAATTTTTCTATTTCAGGATTATTAACTGCGCTACTGGCAAGCATGACAATGAAATGGCCTTTCTTGAAGTCATGATACCCGTCAGCATGTTCTATACTGACTGAGATTTCATCGTCGTACCTTCCTCTGGCTACGTAACAAGGGTAATAAAATAAGTTTTCCTCACATGTTTTCTTTGATGCAGAAAGACCGGTATCTTCGTGTTCGCTCAGATCGCGCAGATCGAGTTTTATTTTCAGCTTCCTGGCTGCGTTCGCGGCAGATTTGTTGGCATCTGCATAACTCTTGGTTTGTTTGAGTACGATAAATCGCTTGGAAACGAAATCATCGATTTCTTCTGCATGTAGTGCCGGAGATATTGAAACAATAAACGTGAAAATTACTGACAGGATAAAGAAATACATAGTTATCACCTCGAACGAGTTGGCCCACTGCAAGCCTGTTTCCCTTCATTGAGTCGTCGAATCTGCTCCCAGTATTCGCTTTCGGCGAGTCGCAGCTTGAAAACATTCAGAAATTCTAGTTTGCCTGCTACTTTCTTTGGCCACGTCATATCAAACAGTTTCCATGCAGAATCGGCATTTCCGGAGTAGATCAAATCCAGCATAGTCTTCCAAAGTATCACTGGCGGAGCATTGTTGTGCCATGAAGAGTTATTCCTGATGGTAGCTGATAGGCTCTCCAACTTCTGCAGCGACGGTGCAGGTTTCCGCATAAGGTCAAGTGTAATACGGTACTCACCTTCACGAAAAGCCAGAATCAGTTCCGGCATGGGTGAATCTGCGTTACAACTTTTCCATCCAAAAAAGACAGGATCCATGACAAAGAAGACCAGTCCCTTCTCTTGGTCGCGTTTTTCAAAGTGATACGAGTGGGCACCAAAATCAGTAATTTTTCGGAATGAATCTTTACCAAGCTCATAGACGCTTGTAACAAAACAGCAGTGATTCCCTCCACTCCATTCAGTGATCACTAGGTTAGGAACTCCCATGCCTGTGATATCGGTGCCGATGGGTATCAGATAGTCATATTGTTTGGCGAATTCAGGGTGTCCGAATCTGAAGCTATATCCATCCTGTCGGTAAATGATGTTACCATCCCGAACAACACGCAATGAACTGAGCTGTGTAACACCTGCTTCACCATTATTGTAAATGCTGACTACATAGTTCTGAAACCTCAGTTCGGTTTCGAGTCTACTGAACTGGCGGGGTTGTTCTGATTGTTCAGACATTGAATCCGGAACAACCGCTTGCTGCACAGGAGCAGATTTCCTGCCGGCATCTATCACGCCAAGCATTACAACAATGAAGAATATCACTGCGACAATGGCGTTGCTGATTATGTAAATGTTGAGTTTTTGCATGTCTGTCTCACATGGGAAGTTAATTAAGAATGCAGGTCACAGTTTTTTTGCAACTCTCTTGTGATTGCCCGATTCAACTATTTTGAAAAACTGCGTGGTGGAAACAGATTCTCTCGCGGGAAGTCTGTATCGGCTTCAAAATCCAGATACCCCTTTTCAGATCTGCTGTATCGAATCCACTCAAGGCCATTAAAACTGTATCGTGAATAGATGAGTTCAAAGTCGCCATTGCCTGTTGGACGGCAGGCAAGCTCCAGTATGTCCTGTTTCTTCTTAGAAGGCGACAACTTCCAATACGTTTTGAGGCTGATCATGACAGAGATCTTTTCAGTCTTTCCGTTGCTGGCATCTTTAGCGCGGATCCACTTAATTTTTCCGCCAACCACATCAATAAACATAGTTACTGGCCCGGAATAGGATCCCCAACCAGCACTGTAATCAACCTCCAAGCTGAAGCTCTTTGGTTTCCCATCGATCAATTTTACTGTTTTAATCTCGGCAACGGGTCGTTCGAGATTCTGAGTAGCAATCTTCCTGTTATCGAGATTCACAAGGTTAAGCCGTGCGTTGCAGTATGATTCGACTTCAAGAGGATGATAGTCTTTCGATGACAAGACTTTTCTATCTCTCATTATTACGAGCGAACCATCAATGCCGTTCTGCTCTTTAGTAAGCGGCAGTCGCTGATATTCGACATAGTCGCACTTTTTAGACTGGGCAGCCAAAACTGTGAGCGGCAGTGCGAACAGGCAAAACAGCAGAGACAATGTGATTCTTGTTTTCATGGGGTGTGCTCCAGTGTTTGGTCCTAAATTTTGTGATCAGAGGCGAGCGGCATTACGCCGCCCGCCCCGCCGCCTGCTTTGCCAATCCAGTGGCCCGCTACCCGGTCTCAGGTTTCCCTGAACCCGGACGTACAGACGACGTTCTGAATATATGGAATCAGCCAGTACCGGGCTGACTGTTCGGCACAGGCGGCAAACCCCCGGAGGCGATCCGCCTGCTCCAATTTTTCCCTGATGCACACGGAGAGGGTGACGACTCATCTGTGGCTACGCACTGCTGGCCCACGTGGACTTACAATTTGTGGTTTGGAGTGGGCGTAACATGGTCATGACACCTGCTTATCATCATGACGACCCTTTCAAGAAGGCCACCACTGCCAATCAATCGGCTAGATTGCTCCCCGGACCCGACCACAGACGAGACACCGAAGTCTGTTCTGGATGCTCTTGGGAACCGAACCACAACTTTTGTGACCAGAGGCGAGCGGATTTACTCCACCCGCCCCGCTGTCTGCTCTGCCCCTTATGAGGTGGACACGCTCCCCGGACAACATACATCAGGTGCCCGGACGTACAGACAGCGTTCTGATCACTCTCCGATGCACACGGAGAGGCTCGAGACTCTTCCGTGGCTACGCACTACTGGCCTACACGTACTCGTCCAATAGTGGGAGCGGGGTTCTGGAGGCAGGGGCATCTTGGGACCCGGAACATAATTATGAACTCGGATACACCGCCTACATAGCCTCCATATTTTTGTTGCCGTACAGGGCTACAGTCATTTCAGTAGGGGACCAATCCCCCTAATTATCCTGTGGTGTCCCCCTGCACGGCTCCCTGCACGGCTCCCTGCAGGGCAATCTGGAAAGCTCACAAAAGTGAGGCTAACTCCAGCCGTATTACAGGGATTTCGGGTTACTCGCTCAATCGTGGGAACGAAGGGGCCTCGGGAAAGGGCGCAGTCCTTTCATGACCAGAACTTCCATCTGGTGCTGACACTTTCACTCAGCCTGCTTTTCGCCCCCAGTTATGGAAAATTCATGGTCACCCCTAGCGCGGTCTCGGGCCAAGGTTACCTGATGGTACGACCAAGAGGGGTGCAATTCCCCACGGGTGGTTCACCGATAATCTTACCAATGTCAATTCATAGGCGATCATCTATTTCAGACACTTCATTCCCACGATTCAAAGAGTAATTTGGAAGTGCCGCCCTCTGACGATCCGCAAGGGCGACGACCCGGTTTTGCAGACAGATGGCGGATTCATGACCCTGCAACCCTCAATTGGTGATGGTCTCCTATCCAGACTATCACCATGATGTTATCAGTTCGTAGGGTGAGATAGGCACCTCCTGATGGCATCACCCAATGGGGGATCTGTAGGTGTTGCCGCTACAAGTAGCGACCCTCACACAAACGGCCTGCATCGGTTTTATTTTGAACTCTCACTGCAAACCCCGATACAGTGAGACTCGTGCCTGGCGCAACGTCGGGGACACATACCAGGTCGACCGTCCAGCATTCATTTCGTTTCACCACAGACCGAACATCTGTACGACTTCCCCCAGTTAATCACCGTAGCCGCAATCCAGATCAAAAACCACGGTACCCAGAAATTTATCAATATCAGCGATGCCAGACCATGCAGGATATGGCTTACCCCCGGTTTCGTATGGAGTCTATTCATATTGCACGTCTGGCAAAAGTGTTGGATCTGTTTTGTTGCCATTACTTATTCTCCTGTGTCCTGCAGCGAATGTAATCAGACTGCCACTGATTTTTTTATTTCATATTGCCGAGTCATCATCTGGAACATGGCACCTTCCGCTTCATAACCTACTGTTGAATTCTTAGCAGACAGAGTGATCATGAAACAGCGCAGGAAAACATCATGTTCCAGCCACGCTTTAGATTCATTTATGAAGAAAGCATGCCACTCGTCTTCCTTTTCGCTTTCCGGCATGGACAACTCCTGCGCAACCTGCCTGAAACGTGCGGCAATAAGGTCGTATGGCATTTGGATTGTGCGGTGGTCATAGACACCTTCCTCACGAAACCGCTCCCACATTTGGGTTACTTCTGCCCACTCCGGTGATGCGCGATAACGCAGGCGGCGAGTGCCAGCCCTGTTGATCCATTCCCGGAGCAAGTCATAGTAGCTTCCATGCTGCAGAATCTTGAGTTTTTCATCGGTATCGCCGTCAAAATATTTTCCAATTATAATGGGAAATGTCTCCATGTTGAAACCATCCAAACTTTTCACGAGATACAGTGGAAATCCTGGTCCCGTTCGAAAGCTCCTGCATTACAATGCGGACAGGAAGCGCCATCCAGCCTATAGGTGTCAGCAATATTCGTTGAAGCGCATCTTTGACATTCGGTTGCCGGGTTGTGAGAATCAACATTAAAGGTGTCCCCGCAGTCCAGACAGATGTTCGGCGTGTCATTGCCAATGCATTTATTGAATTTGGAGCTTGGGTGATATGCATACTGCTTGCACCCTTTCTTATCAATGTAATAAGGGTTGCCATCACTCCATGCCTCGATGGTGTGTTTGCAGTTGTTACAAATGTATTGTGCGCATGTTGCCATGAGATAAGCTCCTTTCAAATTGCTCTCTCAATCGTGGGAACGAAAGTGCTTTGGGAAAGGGCGCAGTCCAATCAGATCCAAGAGAATCCCTCTTTGCGCGATCTAGCGAGCCAAAGCTGCCTGATGGTGCGGTCGTCACGCCTGTCCATGCACGCTGACGGTTCACACATCAAGCCCTTCATTCTCACGATTCAAAGAACAATCATAACTTGAGCGAGGCCGCCATCCCGGCATCACCCCTGAAGTCAACAGTTGTTGGGGTGGGATGGCACCCCCTGTTGACTTCTCCGGCTCCCACGACGAGGGATGTAGCTCCTTACGGATCCCGCCTCTGAATCGTCCGAAACGCTTCGTGGTATCCCGGAAATTTTAATATTCAATGAGCAATCCTGCTAATGGAACTCGCTCATAAAATTGAACGAGAGCTGTTCATCACCCTCAGATATTGGATACTTCTTTTCAATACCATATACTCTTTTCAGCCCCCCGACCCCACCCTCGCCACCAGATTTATCATCATGATAGCTACCAGCTGATCTCTGTTCGGATATTTTCTCAAATCGTATGCCATCATCTCCCGGGTACGGTCTCCTATGGTCAAAGGCTCCAAGGAATATTTCGTCCGGTATCCCGCAGGGAAATGCTTCACAGGTGTGGTCAGTTGTGAATTGAGAACACTTCGTACATAGCGGTGCCGCCATTTGAGATTCTATCCGATAAAAGAACTGATAATCTCCTGCCTGATTTTACTGATATCCCCCTGAAAAATCCCCATCATCTCAAAGCTGAATCGATCTAATCCGGCAATTCGGATGACCTTCTTGTCGGCCAGCACCTTGCCATCAGTATATGCAACGTTCAGGATGACTGTGTCAGTCGTTGCCTTCAATCTGCGGATATGCTGCTGAATCGCTTCGACCGGTCTATTATCCGCCCATGTGATTTCATCAGTATTGAGAATGACTATATCTTCTTTACCCGTTACAGTCCGGATATAGGTGTCTACGATGGAAGTGTTCCCGCAGAATGTTTCTTGAAGCGATTCACCCATCAAGCGATAAAAACAATCAAACAGCTCCAGTGGATTATTGCTGTTGTTGTGTGCGATTGCGCCAAAATCGTTACTCAATTCGATTTGCTTCGTATCGAAACAGATCACTCTGATATTTTCCGCAGGAACTAGTGAATAAAGTACCGCCAGCATACGGGCAGAATCGGCTATGCGCGGGTTTGAGACACTGAAGCACCCACCGCCGTACATGGAACCGGATAGATCCTGGAGTACTGTATAGTGCTTTGACGCATCAAAGGCGTAAGCATACTTTTTTACTGCTTTGCTTAAAATTCGGTTGACAGTTGCTATCAGGTTTTCGCTAACCAGTGCTTCTTTAGGAATGAAAAGGTCGCAGATGTTGAAAATCTTCTGCACTTTTTCATCATCAAAACTGGCAAGCAGATTGCCAAACCTCTTTTGTAAACGCTTCTGCACGTCCCCTTCCATTTCGGCATATTGACGGATATTGAGAATCAGCGCCTTGAGTGGCATGGTTTCGATGCTGTCTCGAAGCACTTTCTCTTTTTCTTGCCAAGTCAGATCTGTAGAAGAGAGAATTGCGGTAACATGCTCTGTCGCCTCCAGTTTGGCCGCCTTACTCCGCTCAATGACTGCCCGGTAAAAACCAGCCATCTCTTGATTAAGCGGCTTTGGCCGGAGCGCCTTGATGGCATCGGCCAGTGAGACCATCCGTCGCTCTGCTCGGGATTTCTTCAGGGTGAGCGGCTTGAATCCAGCCAGTGTGCGACCAAGAGATCTCTTGTAGAACGGCGGCAGAGTTTTGAACGACGCGCCACGCTCATTCTGGAAGTGCGCCAGCGAGGTGAGGATTTTATCAGGTCGGTCGCTAAAAACCGGCTGCATGGCTCGTTTCAGCTGCTCGCGCTGTTCTTCATTCAGCTCACCGGCCATAGCCGCTTCGGTCAGGGTAATGACCGGTGCGAGCCTGCGCCCCTTTCTGGATAGGTATACCGAAGCTGCCAGAGCAAACAGCCGGTCATTTTTAACCGCTTCACGGGCGTGACAGAGAAACTCACGGAATGCCTCTTCGTCAGTATGATAAAAAGAGCGTGAACGTCGTGTATTAAGCGCTAGTGAAGACAATAGGAATCGTCGAGTAAGATTGTCCTGAACGACGTGACACCCTTCTTGGTTGATGGCAGGCATGACAGCTTCAGCTTGTTTTTTCAGTTTATTGATCTGCATGGTGGCACCTCGGGCTATGTGTAAAATGGATGTCTGCGTTCTATGATTCGTTGATCACCGGTAAAATCGGGCAGGTCTCTCTTCGTGTTATGAGCACGACGTCTGTTAAGACCATTTGGATATGAGCCAAAGCATATGAACACCTGCTCTCCATCCGGCGATGTGTTTGTCAATGCAGTCGGTAAAATCGTCAAGGTTTGGTTAGCTATACGTGGATTTTCACTCCACTGCTTTTGAAATTCCGTATGTAAACCTTGTCTGCAGCCGACAACATATTTATGAACCAGCAGGAAAAATCGGGAAGGTTGGTACCTGGTGAGTTAATACTCGATCCAAGTTCTGGAAGGTGCGTATGTACACCTTTCCTACATCCTGTCAGTTATGGTTAATCATTTTGGACATATTCTCCTGACATATACATAAAGGCGCCGCCACAAAATGATATTTTCGGAGTGTTCGCAAAAGTTATACAGAATATAAAAGCTGTAACTGCGTCAAACAAAAGAAGTATTATGATATTTACGCGGCAAATAAATATGTAACATTATTTATGGTTCTGATATGCTCTCAGGATGGACAGCAAAATTGACTCCAGAAAACTCCCTGACAGCGTCCGCGAGGAGATGCGTCGCGAGATTATTCGTCTCCGTTTACAGGGCGAGACAAACAGATCTGCTGCAAAAGCCGTTGGGATCAGCGAGCGGCACGCAAATGTTATCTGGCAAAATTATCTGCAGAGCGAAGATATGCCTCTGTTTGTGTGGAAGCGCCGTGGCAGGCGAAAGGGTGAGCAGCGCAGCATTTCCCATGCGCAGGAATTGAGTTTGCTGAGTATGCTTCTTAATGTGCCTGCAAAGATGAAATTCAGGTCGGAATTATGGACAAGGCAACTTTTTGTGCGAGCCATCGAGCGAAGGGTAAACATTGATATGCCAATGCGCACGGCAGGTGAGTATCTGAGGCGCTGGGGTTTGATACCGCAGAAACCATTTGAGCTTTGCAGCAAAATAAAGTCACCCAAACTTCAGGCCTGGATTGATGACGACTACCAGAATTTTGTCCGGCAGGCAAAATCAGAGGGTGGAGAGGTACACTGGTTTGTTGTGAAGACTCTTGGCGGCGGTATCAGTAAAATCTATGATGACCTTTATACCGAGAAAAAGAAAAAAGCTGCTTTGCTAATTGCAACAATTACTAACCGGGGGCAAATACGTTTCATGCTGGGCAGGAGTGAAATGTCGAGCACAGTATTTGTTGATTTTATGTCTCGCCTTTCGAATGACGCCGGACGCAAAGTGTTTCTGCTGGCAAAGCCAGTAAAGGGGATGAATCATGACAGTGTAAAGACATGGTTCGCCGAGAACGCATCCAAACTTGAATTGATCTATCTGCCGCCATTCGCATGAGGGTTTGTTTTGAGATTCAGCTTTTTTCTTCATCGATAATTCTTCGAATCGCCTGTTTTCTTACCTAAGTCATTGGTGCATCTTTTACGAGGATTGTAACGGAGCACCTCCTCTATGTAGCGTCCTATATAAAAAGTTTTCTCACAATATAGATAATCGGATTCAAAATACATCTGACCAATTTTTTGGTATATTTTTGCGATGCAATGAGGTCTGCAATAGGAGGACTGATTTTGTAATAGAAGTGAATGAACTGCCTTCCGAAAAAGGTCTTGCAGAGAATATTATCCCTGAATTCTTGCAGAATTTGTACGTTAGTTTCTAAAGGTGATCCATATGCAGCTGTTGCGATAAAGCACCCACTGCTGCCTTTAATTGGACCAGGGTAGGATATGTGACACGCCCGATTCAACTGATCGTCATCATAATTAATTATAGTTTCAAGCTTATCATCGGTGCGATACTTAAGTATTTCATCGACAGTAATCTGGATTGCTGTTTTGATATTTAAACCCACTACTGTCCGGTAAACTTTCACTGCACAGCTATAACTATCTAATTTCAAATGTTCTTTGATATAGATGTACTTTTTTCGATTTGAATTT
>CAJBRY010000697.1 GCA_903958085.1 uncultured Geobacteraceae bacterium | reverse complement strand
TGATGACAGTCGCAACGAAATTTGTTCAAATCAGTTTGAAGCACGTAAAGCTTTGTATCTTGAAGGTGTCAGACTATCTCCACTAACCATCAGTGTTCTGGAAGAAATTCGGTCCATGGGGCTGTCCATTGCCATCACCTCCAATAATTTTCAATATCTGCTGGACCGGTTCATCGTTGGTGAAAAGCGGCTATTCGACCTGGTTCTGGGCTTTGGAGAAACCTACAATAAAGGACCTTCACAATTTACACATGTGATAGATACGTTCGGAGTTGACCGTCGCTATATCGTTTTGGTCGGCGATTCCATCAGCGATGCTCGCAAGGCACTGGCCTTTGGCATTGATTTTATCGCCATTTCCGGAACAGTCAAACCTGAAGCCTTCACATCGCTTTTTCCATCCGTCACAGTGATTGATTCGCTGTCAGAACTGACTGATCTCTTAACACATAACCGCCCCATAAAAGGAATAAGGTAGATCAACCATGAAATCCATTATTCTGGCCGCAGGAATGGGCAGCCGCCTGGGTCCCCTGACCAAACACATACCAAAAGCAGCGATAGCAGTGGCAGCGCAACCACTGGTTTTACGTGCCGTCAATTTTGCCCGAAAAATTGGCATAAATGAAATTATCGTTGTTGGCGGTTATCAATCCGACCGGATCAAGGAAATTCTGGCGAATGAAACCGTGACCATTCTGGACAACCCAAATTATAAAAAAGGAAACTTCTACACACTGGCTTGTGCAGAAAGATATCTGGATGATGACTTTGTTTTGATGAATATTGATCATCTGTATCCCAGCCATCTGGCGCGCATGATCAGTGAAGTGCCAGAAGGCATCTGGGCGGTTTCGGATTTTGATCGCCCTCTTTTTGCTGACGACATGAAGATAGCGGTCACCGGGGATATCTGTCATGGGCCTCATATCACTGCTATTTCCAAAGAATTGGACGAATTCGACGGTGGATACTGCGGCATGACTGTGATCAAAGGCGCCGCACTCAATTCGTATCGAATAGCATATCAAAACGTCATGAAGCATGGCAGGGACCAGGCGGTTGTTGAAGACATTCAGGCAGAACTGATCAACATGCAAACATCACCCCGGGTGCTGGATATCAGCGGTATCCGGTGGTTGGAAATTGATACCCAGGAAGACCTGGCCAACGCCGAACGGATCATGAGAATGAAACCCCATTTTCTGGATTGAACGATACATGATAGAAAAAACGGAACAAGCAGCACCATGTTCATGGGAAAATGAATCTCTGTCACAAACCCGGGAACGGCTCCGCCGAAAATGGGGCGATTACCCATTGACCATCCTGATCATCAATCCCATCAATCTGATTCTGGTCAGAAAAATTGCAAAAACCCCAATCACACCCAATCAACTGACTCTCATTTCATTTGTCATAACAATGGCGGCATCGGGGTGTTTCATCTCAACAAACCATATCATTCAGATAACAGGTGGAATTCTTTTGCTGCTGGGATACCTGATAGATTGTCTGGATGGGGATCTCGCACGGTTAAAAGGGCTCAAATCACCGCTGGGCGCAATGCTGGATCCGATCATGGACCGTTGCGGTGAAATGGTCATTATTTGCGGAATTGCCTTGGGCGGATGGCGGGCTACAAGTTCCACTTTATGGCTGGTCGGTGGGATGTTGCTGCTGGGGGTGTGCCAGCTTTACTTTTACATGACCGATGCCATGCTCAATATATTTAAAAAAGAGACCGGTCTCCTAAACAAGATTAGTCGAAAAACCCTGATGGGGTCTCCGATGCGGTTTGGCGCCATTGAACCGTTCATCTGGGGCCAGGCTGCTCTGGCCTGTGCAGGAATTCCTTATTGGGGTGTGCCGGTATTCGGCGCGATGTTTGCGGTATTTTGCAGCATACAATTTTATTCTCTTGTTAAAATTACTCGAACGAATAAAACAGAACAAAATGATAACTTTGAATTTCATGTATATTGATTGCAATGTATTAGTCGAAAAAATTTGAATTGGGTCAATATGATTACCAGTGTGAAAAACTGATGTTGGACTTCGGAGCCTACAGAGGTGAAAACTGAATATGAGAAAAAGTGATAAAATTCAACCTGCAAATGGTAAACTCGGCATTTTGATTCCGGGTATGGGAGCTGTAGCAACAACGTTTGTGGCCGGTGTTCTGGCAGTTCGACAGTCTCTGGCTAAGCCGATTGGTTCCCTGACCCAGATGGGAACGATCCGTCTCGGAAAAAGAACTGAAAAGCGGATCCCCCATATTAAAGATTTTGTTCCACTGGCTCATTTGGATCAATTGATTTTTGGCGGATGGGACATATTTCCCGATAATATGTATGAGGCGGCCGTTCATGCCGGAGTTCTTGAAAAAAAACTTCTGGATCAGCTTAAACCGGAACTGGAAGCCATAAAGCCCATGACAGCGGTCTTTGATGCCAATTATGTGAAACGACTGAATGGCGTATTCATCAAGCAGGGACATACCAAAATGGACCTGGCCGAACAATTGCGTAAGGATATTCAGTCGTTCAAAACTGATAACCAATTGGATCGCCTGGTCATGATCTGGTGTGGCAGCACTGAAGTATATATCAAAGCTGCTGCGGTTCATCAGACTATCGATGCATTTGAAAACGGACTAAAAACAAACGATCCCGAAATTTCTCCCAGCATGATCTATGCGTATGCAGCGATCATGGAGTACGTTCCTTTTGCCAATGGCGCCCCCAATCTAACGGTCGATATTCCGGCGATTCAGGAACTGGCAGAAAAAAACCGGGTACCCATCAGTGGAAAGGATTTTAAGACGGGTCAGACATTGATAAAAACAATCATTGCACCAGGTCTGAAAGCGCGGATGCTAGGTCTCTCCGGATGGTTTTCCACGAACATACTCGGCAATCGTGATGGTGAAGTGCTGGATGAACCCGGCTCTTTCAAATCCAAGGAAGTCAGCAAACTGGGTGCTCTGGAGTACATCCTGCAGCCTGATGTTTATCCGGATTTATATAAGGACTTCTATCATAAGATTCGTATCAACTATTATCCGCCGCGGGGCGATGCCAAAGAAGCCTGGGATAACATCGATATTTTTGGATGGCTGGGTTATCCCATGCAGATTAAGGTTGATTTCCTGTGCCGGGACAGCATTCTCGCAGCACCTCTGGTGCTGGATCTCGCCTTATTTATGGACCTTGCAGCCAGGGCCGGAATGTTCGGAATTCAGGAGTGGCTTTCGTTTTATTTCAAGAGCCCGATGGTGGCAAAAGAGCTGTATCCAGAACACGACCTGTTCATTCAACTGAAAAAGCTCAAAAACACGTTACGTTATATGATGGGTGAGGAACTGATTACACATTTGGGGATCGAGTATTATCCTCAGGATTAATAAATACATAGGATATGCTACAGCGTTTTTTGGCTTCATGCCTTATTGGGTGTAAAGGGCTTCAGAAATTCACCCAATCGGCTACTTTTTTCCCAAAATAGAACAAATGACTCAACGGCAGCTTGTACACACCCTTTCGAATTCGAAACAGCATAGCCCTTTTTTTCAGCAAAGGCGATGACCCTAAAGTTTCAAAATATTTGGCTACTCATTTGCTGATCTGTGACGAAGGCGTATTCGTGTTTCCTCAATAACCAGAATTGACCCAGGAAAAACGTCTACTGCCAACTGAAAAACCTGTTTGCAAACACGAATAATGTTTGAAGGCCGTGGGTCTTTCAATCTCAGATACAGAATACCATATGCTGATCGCTCCATGTGCGTCTTTGATGACGATGGCAATTGACATTCATGCTGTTATAGACTTGGACAGTTTTTGAGCAATCAAAGAATTCAGGCTAAGGCCTGCCTGCTCGGCTTCGATTTCGAGTTTTCGATGAAGCTGCTGATC
>CAJBRY010000696.1 GCA_903958085.1 uncultured Geobacteraceae bacterium | reverse complement strand
TCAACCAAACTTTTTTGGAAGCGATGTTATCAGGGAGTTCTGCCGAGATGTTGGCAGTTTATTCCATTGTAAATACCGTTGTAGTCAATTTTCCTGTAATTCAGAAAGTAAAGCTTAACGTACAAGGCACATCAGATGTTGTTCTGAAACACCTTGATATTACAGAACCTTTAGTTCCAGATTTTTCACTGGAAAAAGTTTATAAACCTGAACCTGAAAAGGCTTTCGGCGGAAGAGCAGATACCAAACAAGGGGAGATTAAATGAAAACATTTCGTGACGCGATCCGGGAACAGGTTCTGATTCTTGACGGTGCAATGGGCACATTGCTTCAGGAGCGTGGGCTTAAGCCGGGACAATCTCCGGAGGAACTCAATCTTACAATGCCGGATGTCGTTGCTTCAGTTCATAAAGAATATGTAGAAGCGGGTGCTGATATAATTATTTCCAACACCTTTGGAGGAAGCAGATTCAAGCTGTCACACTACGGTCTTGATGGGCGGCTTGCCGAGATCAATGCGCGAGGCGTTGAAATCGCGCGTAAAGCAGCCGGTTCCAAAGCCTATATAGGTGCTTCTATTGGTCCAACAGGACAGTTTGTTGAGCCGATAGGCGAGATATCTTTTGATCAAATGACAGGGGTCTTTGTTGAACAGGCTCAGGCGCTTGTTTCAGCCGGTGCTGATCTGATAAGCCTTGAAACTTTTCTAGATGTCAAAGAATGTCGCGCGGCTGTTATAGCAATACGTGAAGTATCAGCTACAATTCCCATTATCGCAATGATGACCTTTGATGATAATGGTCGTTCAGTCCTGGGGACCCCTCCTGAAGCAGCTGCAATTACCTTGGCTGCTGCTGGAGCAGATATTGTTGGCTCCAACTGCGGATTGGGTGTGGACGGAATTTACGACATACTCTCACGTATGCGCCTGGTAACAGGTTTGCCGCTGATTTCTCAGGCAAATGCCGGGCTTCCCAGACTTATTGGTGACCAGACTATTTTTCCTGCCACACCGGATGAAATGGTTGCCTATCATAAGAAGATGATTGATATGGGAGTCAGAATTATAGGTGGTTGCTGCGGTACGACTCCTGCCCATATTCATGCCATGAAATCGGCTCTTGTTTCAAATCAAAGAGCTTGGCAGCCTTACAGCTGTGAAAGTGGAGCAACTTTTCTTTCCAGTCGGTCTGCCTGGTCAACTGTTGGAGCTGGCTCAGTCACTGCAATTATTGGTGAGCGGATAAACCCGACTGGCAAAAAACTCTATTCACAAGAGCTTGTGGAGGGAAAAGTTTCCTACATCCGTCGGGAGGCTCTCGAACAGACTCTGGCCGGTGCGACTCTACTTGATATAAATGTTGGTGCTGCAGGAATTGATGAACCTCCAGCGATGCAGCGGGCGGTATTTTGTGCTACCGGTGCAGTTGCTGCGCCTCTGGTACTGGATTCTTCAAATCCAGCCGCATTGGAAGCAGGATTGAAGGCGGCTGACGGCAAGGTGTTGATAAATTCGGTATCCGGTGAATCAAAAAGTCTAAAGAGAGTGCTGCCGCTGGCAAAAAAATACGGAGCAGCCATAATAGGGTTGGCGCTTGATAAAAAAGGCATTCCTGAAACGGCAGAAGGAAGGGTTGCAGTTGCCCGTCGCATCCGTAATGCAGCACGTCGGCACGGTATTCCAGACTGCGATATAATAATAGATTGTCTGACATTGACTGTAAGCGCTGAGCAGAAAAGGGCCTTTGAATCACTTCGTGCAATACGTATGGTCAAACAGAAACTGGGGCTTTCGACAGTGCTTGGAGTCAGCAATATATCCTTTGGATTGCCTCAGCGCTCTTTGATTTCCGCCACATTCTTTTCCATGGCGATGGAGGCTGGACTGGACGCTGCCATCATCAACCCAAAAGATAAAGGTATGATGGACGCATGGCGCTCTGCGATGGTATTACTAAACAGGGATCATCAAGCAGCCTCCTACATAGAGGCGTATCGTGAAATTAAGGGACTGCCAGCGTCCGAGTCTTTGCCGACGTTACAGGATCAATCTGTGATTGCTCGCCTTTCTCAAGCGATTATCGTTGGTGATCGTGATGGAATTGTGACGTTGGTGGAACAGGCGCTTTCAGAAGGATTAACGCCTCTTGAAATCAGCAATAAAGGATTTCTGCCTGGTTTGGAGGAGGTAGGCCGCCGTTTTGAGCATAATATTTTCTTTCTGCCACAGGTGATGCAGTCAGCTGATACAATGCAAACCGGCTTTGTCAGGTTAAAAGCCGAGATGCATGGGGAAAAATTCAAGAGTCTAGGCAAAATTCTGATGGCAACTGTTGAGGGTGACATTCACGATATTGGTAAAAATATTGTTTGTACTCTTCTTGAAAACCCCGGATTTGAGGTCTTTGATATTGGCAAGAACGTTTCT
>CAJBRY010000695.1 GCA_903958085.1 uncultured Geobacteraceae bacterium | reverse complement strand
TAACCACACAAAATAATACCAAGTAGCAGACCCAAAAGTGGGGGCATATCTGAAGTTTTGAGGATACGTCCCTATTTTTTTGCCAAGTATCATACCAAAGAGGAAGGAGACCATTTATATGACGGTAGAGGCAGAAGTCACCATAGAAAGCACACCAGAAGTACCACAGGAAGAGACTCCAGAACAAAAGACGGTTACCTATGAAGAGATTGCAAGTAAGGTCGGCTGGAGGCCAAAGACAGATTTCAAAGGAGATCCCGGAAGATGGACTGACGCCGAAACTTGGGTTGCTACTACAGCCAACCTTAATGAAGGATACCGGCACGAAATTAAAAGTATGAAGCGTACCATAGATGGGATGGCTAAAACATTCAAGTCTACGATGGAGGCTCAATACCAGAAAGGACTACAAGAAGCAGAAGAAGCACGGAGAGAATCTATCAGGGTTGGCGATGTAGAAGCAGTCGAAGCACATGACAAGTATATTGAGACCATCAAGCAGAGTAAACCTCAAGATACAGAGATGAAACCTGAAGTTCAAGATTTCATTATGAGGAATGGCTGGTTTGATAAGGACCAGAAGATGACAAGACGCGCTATTGTGTATAAAGACGAATACTTTGCAGAAAACCCAGATGGTAGTTTAGAAGATGCTCTGCAATATGTCGAAACAGAGATCAAGAAGGCGTTCTCCGATAAATTCGCACCAAGGGAAAGAGTCGTACAACAGCCCTCTCCTGTCGAAGGCGCGGGTAGTAGAACTATAGGCGGGAAAATAGATCCTGTTTCCAAGATTAAGACATTTATTTATAGCGATCCTGAATCAAAACGGGTGGCAAAACAGTTTATAGATGGTGGAAGTATGACAGAAGTGGAGTATTTTAAAGCGTTGCTTACACTGCCTGAATATTCACATTATAATAAATAAGAGACTTCTCAAGGAGAATAACATGGGATGGACTAGAGAACAGAGAGCCGAAAGAGAACGAGAAAGAAACGCTACCGGTATAGAAAGAGTGCCGGTCGGAGCGGGGAATAAGTTAGCTTTCGAAGGGACAGACCCCGATTATATGTACCGTATTGTTAATGACCGTCCGGGCAGGATACCGATGTTTATTAAAGCAGGTTATGAGTTTTGTGCTGACGAAACAAGGGTACAGGATAATGGTATAGCCGAAACAAGCCAACTTGATACTCGCAAGTCATTAGACTTGGGTGGTGGAGACAAGGGGTATCTGATGCGGATACGCAAGGAATACTTTGATGAAGATCAGGCGGCAAAGATCGACAATATCAGAAATATAGAAAAATCAATGCAGCGTACACCTACTAGCGATAATCCCAATAACAAAGGCTTGACTTACGAATAAGGAGAGACCAGATGGCAAATCAAAATTCACCTATGGGCTTCAGACCGGTTGGAACAATCGGTCAAAGCTCTTATAACGGAAAAATAGAAACCTTCTATTGCGGGGATGCTACCGCAATAGGTATCGGCGATCCTGTAACCATAGTCGGTGCTGGTGGTATCCACACCGACGGTAAAACACCTATCATTACGCGAGCCACTTCTACGGCTGTAGTATGTGGTGTATTGACAGGTATCATGCCTGTACCGACCGACCTCACACTGACAGGTCATAAGGCTTCACAGGCTACTTTCTGCCTGGTAGATACCGACCCTAATACAATCTATGAGATTCAGGAAGATTCTGTCGGGGGTTCTATAGCGCTGGCAGACGGCACTAAAAACGCGAACTTTGTTCTTGGTACTGTTGACACAACTACATGGAATGGTAAGACAATGCTGGACTCTTCTTCTGCGGCTGCCAGTGCAACTCTTGACTGCTTGTTGCTCCGACCGTCGCCCGTCCTTGGTAATACTGCCGCTGCTACTTACGCAAAATGGCTGGTAAAACTTAACCTGCATCAGTATGCCTCCGGCGTTGTCCGTGTTGGCGTTTAAAGGAGATCAACAATGAGCGCACCCGTAAATACCGGCAGTATTGCCAAACTGCTCTGGCCTGGACTAGACAAGGTTTTCGGCCTGGAGTATACAGACAGACCCACGGAATACACCGATCTGTATGATATAAAAAGTTCTAAAAAGGCCTATGAAGAACAACAGTCTATGATGGGTTTAGGCCTACCGCAAGTGAAAGGAGAGGGGAATCAAATCTTCTTTGATAGCTTCGAACAGGCTTTCACCTACCGCTACACCAACGTAACTTATACATTGGGTTTCGGTATCACCAAAGAAGCGATTGAAGATGCTCAATATGACCTGACCATCGTCGGTCAGAACGAATCGCGTGGTCTTGGCCGTGCAATGCGTCTTGGCCGCGAGTACATTGGTGCTAACCGCTTCAACCTGGCTTTCGATACTGGGGCCGGATCTCTCTACGGTGACGGCTATCAGATGATCGGTGCCGCACAGCCTACAAAGTCCGGTGCTACTTTTGCGAACTGCCCAGTAAATGCCGCCGGTACAGCCATTGGTGTAGATCTTTCCGAACTTGCTCTTGAACAAGCCTGTATCGACATTGCCGGGTTTACAGATGACCGTGGTAACCTGGTTGCACTGTCCGGTCAGAGTCTACACATCCCCCGTCAGCTTGAGTTTGAAGCTGCTCGTATCCTTCAGTCTGTTCTTCAGTCCGATTCTACTACCAATAACCTCAATGCACTGAAGAGCCTTTCCAAGTTCCCTAAAGGCGTAATTATTAACCACTACTTCACTGATCCTGACGCTTTCTTTATCCGCACAGATATTCCTACTGGCACAGGTCTTGTTTGGTTCGACCGTGTTCGGACCGAGTTTGCTATGGATAACGATTTCACGACAACCAACGCACTATACACAGCACGATTCAGAGCATCATGCGGAATTTCAGATAAAAGAGCATGCTGGGGTTCACAAGGAGCATAGTGATTTTAATTGTTATTTGACAAATCAGCCCTGCCAATATGGACTTAACAAGCGCAACAGCGCACATTTTGAAGGAGGCAACAATGAGTACCTTTCCAACCGCAGGATTCCCGATTATAGGTGGTTTAATCCCTGCAACATTTGGTAAAATTATTTTCGTTGACAGTGGTCGTGGAAGTGACGGCAATTCCGGTTTGACGATGAAACGTGCCGTAGCGACTGTTGCCAAAGCATACGACCTGGCGACTACCGGAGAGAACGATGTTATTTGTCTTTGCGGTGATAGCACTCATACACTGACATCGATGCTGACCGTAGCAAAGAACAGAGTTCACTTTGTCGGTCTTGGCGTTGGTAAAAGACATTACGGCCAGTCTGCAAAAATCAATATGGGTCTGACAACCGCAGCAACGGATATTGCCACTATCAAGGTGACTGGTATCCGATGTTCCTTTACCAACCTTAAAATCACTAATACTAACGCAGTCGGGACTAATGCAGCATGTCTATATACATTTGTTGACGGTGGCGAGTATACTTCTATTAAAGATTGTGAATTTTATAAAGAAGGATATCTAGCCACAACTCTTGCAGCAGAGTTTGTCGCTAATGGCGATTCGGGCCAGTATGAGAACTGTACTTTTGGAAGCCTTGCTAACTATCAGACCGGGACAACTATCCGACCCGCTGTATCTTTTACACAAGGATTGGCCGGTACGGGACTTGTCGCAAGGGATATACTTTTCAAGGATTGTACTTTCTGGAAGAACGCAGGGCATATCAATGGTCGTCATGTGTATGGAGCAAATGCAACGGATATAGAGCGAATTGCAGTTTTTGAAAATTGTACCTTTATCAACTCTGTATTATCCGCAGCAGTGCCGGCTCAGTGTGTCGCATTCGGCGCAACTTTGACAGTGGGACAGGTTTTACTCAAAGACTGCGTATCTATCAACAATACGAAACTTTCGACCACAACCAATGTCTTTGTTTCAGGCGCTGTTCCAACTGCCGCTACTTCAGGCATTGCCGTACAAGGGGCATAAGGGGGTAGACAATGGCTAACTCAGTTTTGACAACATACCCCGTGAATGGAAGCCGTGTCTTCCAGGCTGTAATTCAGATTTCATGTGACGGTTCTGGCGAACTTGCAGCTACAACGGTGATAGACCCGGCTAATTTGACAGGTAAACCTGCAACTTTCAAAATCAAAAGAGTTAACTGGGCTTTTGATGGTTTTTCCGGTAGCCTTCGTTGGAACGCTTCTGCTCCTACGTTGGCTTTGTCTATGCCTACTTATGGTGATGAGATGAATTTTTTCAAGACAGGGGCACCATGTCTGAATGGTGCGAGTTCTCCTGATGGGAAACTAACTCTGACAACATTGGGGATGACAAGTGGCGATACTGGAACAATCACTATAAACGGATACCACTAACAATGAGGGGAAGGTTAACAGCCTTCCCCTTTCGGTGTGAACATGCGTAAAGGTTCAAGAGATTATTTACAATTAGGGACTTGGAACTGTCTTTGTATGCGGTGCGGTGCAAAGTATAAGGCTAATGAACTGCGCAAAGAGTGGAATGGTCTGATAGTTTGCCCGACTTGCTTCGAAACCAGACAACCACAAGACCTGATAAAAGGTCGGCCTGATAATCCTTCGGTGCCGTTTTCCGTACCGAGGGACCCACAAGATCCTATTGGAACACCTGTTGTTATTCCACCTTACGGAAGTAATCTATTATGACAAGCAATGTAAGTAATTCGACTGCTTTCAATCCAAATGTAACGAAAGTGATCTATCGTTCATTACGCATGGTCGGTGCCTACAATGCTGATGGCACTCCTACAGCAGAACAAGTCGAAGATGCTATGGACGTGTTAAATTGCATGTTGAAAGCCTGGCAGATTGATGGTTTTTTATGGTTAAAAAGCATTTTTCAAATGTCTCTTGTAGCAAACCAATATTATTATGCTATCGGACCGGCAGGTACGGCTAAATTCTGGCCGGCTCTCACTACTCTTGTGCAAAGGCCAACAAGGGTCTGGAATCTAAGACGGAAAACTTCATCAGGTTATGAAATCCCGTTAGGCATGACAGGTGATCCAATTTCCAGGTCTGAATACATGCAACTTCCCAATAAGACGACACCTGGTACTGTCGTTCAGGCTTACTATGACCCACAACTGGTCAATGGTATGCTTTACGTCTGGCCTTGCCCTTCTGCCGGGGTAACAGACAGTATTATGGGCGATTGCGACAGGTCGATACAAGACATGCTGGAGGAAGACAATACTTTTGATGTTCCGCAAGAATGGATAGATCCGATCACTTTTTGTCTGGCAGAGAGGCTATGGTTTGAATATCCAGGTAATTCAGCAGAATACCAACTATTAGCTCAACGTGCGATAATGGCAAAAGAAAACATCTTGTCTTATAACCGAGAAAACACCAGTACGACACTTGGGGTACAGTAATGCCACAGTTTCAGTTACCTATCAACACCGCGCCTTACTATAATACGGACCAGATCGCTAACAGTTTGGCCGCTGATGCTATGTTCGACTGCTACCTTGAACCTGTCCCAGGCGGACCATTTATCACACGCAGAAGGCCGGGTTTAATAGATTTTGCTGATTTAAACACCGATGCTCCTGGTGATGGGATTTTCTGGTGGGATGCCGCACAGAAATGTATTGCAGTCTCCAATGGTAAAGTATTCGATGTGTCCAGTGACGGGACGTTCACGGATATAACCGGTGACGCTCCCCTCATTGGTCAACCGGTAGTCTTTGCAGATGGACAGCAGTTAGATGGGACACCTTGGTTATACATAGCTTCAGGCAACTTGATTTACTCTATAGATGGGGCTGATACGGTGGCCCCAACTGATACTTTAACTCCGGCAGCGACCCATATCGATTATATCAATATGCGCTTTGTAGCTAATATGGCCGGGACTAGCAGGATGGGTTTTACCGATACCAACCCGGCTACGGGTAATCTGGAAAACGATTATTGGAGTTCAACCAGCGCTCCTATCAGGAACACTGCAAGGGGCGATTACCTCTTAGCGCTCAGAACCTGTTGGGAAGAAATCTATGCCTGGGGTAGTCAGGGGCTGACAGTCTGGCAAGATGACGGGGCATCTCCATTTTCCCAGATACAAAGTGCCTTTTCTGAACTAGGCATTGAAGCACCGTACTCTCTAGTCAGAACAGAGAACACTCTTTTTGCAGTTTGCGTTCTTGATGGTAAGCGCGTCGTCGCCAAGATGGCAGGACGAGCCCCACAGATAGCCTCTGAACCGATTGCCCGGATACTAGCAGATATGGAGACTGTATCCGATGCGATTGGAGATTTAATCACTGTTGGCGGTATGTCGATTTATCTGCTTTCCTTCCCAACTGCTAACCAGACTTGGGCCTATGACCATAAGAATGATACTTGGTGTAGATGGGGGCAGTATGTGGGTACATCAGACTATCGGGATCGTTTCATCGGACAGCACGTCTGTTTTTGCAAGCCGTGGAACAAGCATCTTATAATGTCTAGGGTGGATGGCAAGATTTACGAATTGTCCAGAAGTGCCTTTGATGACGCCGGAACGGAAATGATTTCATACCGTCGGACGGGATGGGTTGACTGCGGTATTGGGAGTCAAAGAAAGCGGTGTGACCAATTCTATGTAGAAGGTAAACCTGGACTTACCAATACCCCTTCTCTGATGATACGGTCCAGAGACAACGGGAATAACGAATGGTCGAAATATAAGACGCTTGCCTTTTATAAAAATACTGTAGAGCCAATGAACCGACAAGGAACTTTCCGTACGAGACAATGGGAGTTCAGGATTCCTTCTGATACCGATACGATTCTTGTGTCGGCTTATGGAGCGTTTACGGAGTTGAAAAATTGAGTGGATATACAAACAATACAGTTCTACCACGACCGCCGAGGTTGATGCCAAGTGGCGCCGGTTTTACCTACGACATGAAAGAACTGGATAGATGGTTGCAAAGACTCTACCTAATTCTAGGAATGCCTAACACCGTCAACTCTAATATAAATCTGTTCCAGGCTATAGACGATTTAGGCATTGAAATAGCATCCAATACAGATGTCGTACAGCAACATGACATCCACACATTGTCCGACAGGATCGAAGATTTATCTAACTCTTTGCAGATGATAACAGACAGACAAAACGAAATCATGGCCTTACAGAAAAAGATAGCGGATATTCAAACTGAAATAGATATGGGGGCTTAAATGCCAAGTTCAGTCAAACAATTAGTTGCTCCGAGTTTCCTCACAGCTACAAATACGACTGTTTTATATACTGTCCCTACAGGAATAAAAACAACTATCATCCGAGAAATCAGCATTAACAATACAGACTCTGTTACAAGGACATTCACTCTTTCTGTTGGGGCCGTTTCTACCGCGAGCAATATCATATTTGACGTGGTGCCAGTTCAGGCTGTTGGCGCAGAGCCGCTGAATTATTCCAGGGCGACAGTCCTGAAAACAGGCGATACTTTAGTTGGTTATGCAGACTCGGCTAGCAAGGTCGGGATCATGGTTTCAGGAATCGAGTATACATGATGATAAAAACACTTTCGCTGTGCAATGTCTGTTATCGCAAGATTGAAGCAGAAATTATCTTCACTGGTGGTATGGTGGTGATGAACAAGACCTGTGACGAACATGGTCCATTCTCTGCCATAGTAGAAAGAGACATAAACCATGTTTCAAACTTCTACCGTATGGGTACACAAGGTAACAACAGCACGATAATTATTCACGCTCATAATCAATGCAACATGAAATGCCCTTGGTGCTATTATCCTATGGGATGCGAAAAAATTCATAAGGCACGTTATTACGACAATGTTCTCAGAATGTATAAAGGAAACTTTAACCTGTTGTTATCAGGCGGAGAACCGACTATCAAACCAGATTTCTTCGAATTTGTGGATGAATTACAGGCTCTTGGGTGGCCTACTGGTACAATAACCAATATGATTAAGTTGGGCGATGACGAGTTTTTTAATAAAACGCAGAATCAAAGTTTTATTAAGAACGGCTTGTTAAAATTTGCTATGAGTATGCAACATCCTAAAAATTATTCACAAGAAATATTAGAACAAAAAGTTAAAGCAATAGAGAAGATAGAGAGGTCTGGAACGAAAGCTATGTGTGTCATGTTCTCGATCCAGTCCTTAGACGAATTAGATTACATTCGGGATTTCTACCACCATACAAGACATACCTATACGATGATCAGGATACGCACTATGTTTCGGAATTGGGCGAATAAAGATGGTGGTAACCATATATATCTTTCTGATCTTCACAGGGCGTTTATAGACAAGTTCAGTGATTTAATGCCGGTCCAAAACAGTGAGGTGGAAAGATCGAATATGTATTGTTTATATATGAAAATGTCTGATGGGATGCACGTTTCCCTCAGTTCCGCGCCAACAGTAGAAAACATAGACTACCATCTAGTTTCACGTCCTGTTTACATGCTCGCAATGGATGGTCGTTGCTATCCAGTACCATTAGCCCAGATTATCAATGAAGGAATTTCAAAAGGTTATAAAGACGGATTCCGTCTTACAGGAGGTTTATAATGGTATGGGGAGCAGCGATAGTCGCAGTCGGAGGTATTGTAGGATCGGTAATATCTTCAAGTGCTGCCGGTGATGCCGCAGATACAGCCGCAAATGCTCAAAACAATGCAACTAGAGAAAATGCCAGATTGCAAAGAGAAGCGGCAGCGCAACAACAAAAGAATTTCGATCTCTTGCAAACACAAGAAGCCCCTTATAGAGGTATTGGTACCGCAGCAGTAGACCCGTTTACTAAAATGCTTACCGGTGGCTATAATATGCAGGAGTCTCCTTCTGCCAAATACGCCATGCAACAAGGACAAAAGCAGATTAATAGTGCTTTACAGACTAAAGGCTTGGAAGGTAATGCAGTAGCCCAACTTGGTCAACTAAGTTCTCAGGTCGCTGCGAATGACTACCAGACGAGATTTAATAATCTCTTGAATGCTTTGAACGTCGGGACAAGCGCAGTAGCTGGTACGGCCAGTTCTACCGCCTCGTCTAATGCTAATCTTCAATCAGGAGCTAACGCCTTGACTGCGGCAAATACGGCAGCGGCTGGAAACCTTAGTAACATTGCTATGCAAAATAGTGGTACTCAAGCTGGCATAATTGGTGCGGCTGCCGGTCAGCTTGGTAGTATTGGCTCAAATATATATGGGAATTGGAATAATAATAATTCAAGTTGGACAGATTGGAGTGGCGATACTGGAGGCTATGCCGAGACCAGGTATCCCGCAACAGCACCGTGGTCCACGCCTACTAACCCTTATACTACTATGTATTCTTAATTCACGGAGTCCTTTATTATGGCTAATGAATATGCACAAGGCCTGCTGGCTGGCTCGAATGTAGCAGATCAATGGATGAAAAACATCTATGATGAACCGGCTATACGTCAAACCCGGCTGTTACAGAACCAGAATCTAGCTAATATAAATGCTGAAAACGCCTCTAAATTGCAAGCTCAAAGTCAACTTGCTGCCGACGAATTAGCCAATCGGAGGGCGTTCGCAGCAGAACAGGGTACACCTGCTATATCGCCAGCAACGACGATGACCATGCCGACTACCCCAGCTCAACAATCTGCTATAGCAAGGTTACAAGCAGCACCTGCACCTCTTAAATCTTCTTTATTACAAAGTCAGCCGGTAGAAGCGACTCCAGTTGCCGGGTTGGGCCAGAACTTAAGCCTATTGCAACCGGCTGAGACGACTCCCTCTATTGCACCAGCGCTCGACCAGTATCAACTTCAATCCGTCACTACACCGGGGACTCCAGCCAAAGAAACAACGATAGCAGATCGGAACAGAGCTGTCTTGCAAGCGGCAGCAGCTAGAGGCGATCAAGCCACTGTGCAAGCTATTCAAAAGCAAGTTATGGCTCAAGCCAAAGATATGGTCAATATGTCGGGAGATATTGAGTCGGGTATTGAATATATTAACTCTTCTACAGGTACTAAAATCCAGTCAATAAAGACACCTACTATTCATTGGGCCGTAGATCCAACGACAGGGCAAACATCTGGTGTGGATATGCAAGTGTATACTCGTGCCATAGGTGCAGGAGCGCTGCCAGGTGATGCGGCGAAACAAGCCACCTTCCGCCTCGACGCCGGATCGCCGGAAGCGAATGTGGCTCTAATCCAAGCTAAAGATACTGATGAAATCAGGGCTGTAGGTGTGAAATTTAATCTACCCTTTAAAGCATTAGAAAAACCGTTATCTATAGCTACGAGAGAAGAGTACAGGAATCAGGTACTAGATCACCAAAACAGACAGGCCGATCTTGCGGAACGACGAGCTGATATTAGCGAAAAGCGTTTAATATACATGGGTAACAAGCCGAGTCTATCTGCGGAACAAAAAGGTTTCAGCACCTGGATCTCCAAATATGACAATCTTGCAAAAGCAAGAGCCACCATAGAAAAAGGCTACGATCCTATTACAGCAGCAGTAATTCCACAAACACAAATCGCTACTGCCAAGGCCACTATCAATGATCAACTCAACAGAACACAACGCTATATCAAAGAAACATTCCCTGATGACTGGGCTATTTATAATGGCAAAGAACCACTTGTAGTCCCACCTGGCTACACTTATGATGCAGCCAAAGGTTATTACGTCAACCCTAAAGCTCCCCCAGGTCGAACCGCTTGGAGGCCATAAATGCCGTTCTTCGATCCAAAGAATGAAACAGGTGGTACATTCTTTGATGCTGGCCCCATAAATGATACTTCATTTAATCGCGCCAAAAAGGGTGTAACTAATTTAGCTGTATCAACAGCAAGGGATTATAGCGATTCTCTTCCTCTGCCGGCCTCGCAACCTGCGGACCCGAACATTTTAGGGATTACTTCTATTAAGCCTGTAGATCAAAGTGTTTTAGGTATCCCTTCTTCTCAAGTAGGAGCGTGGAGAACTCCAGAACAAATGAAAAGTGCGCTTGGAAATGTAGCTGGGTCGTTTATAAGCACAGGCATTGGTGTTGGTAAAGGGATGTCTATGGGCTTGCTGGATACTAGTGCTGCAAACAGGGCAATGCCATCTTTAGGCCTACGTCCTGATCCACTCGCTGAAACAGCAGGTGAAATGGTGGGCTTGTTAGCTCCTTGGAACGTAGCATCTAAAATTATGCCGGCTATGACTGGCATATCAAATGTGTCCAAGCTAGGACGAATTGCTAATGAGGCTATAACAGGTGGGACTGTCACGGGAATTTTTGCACAGAATCAGGGACAGGATGCGGCCACTAATTCTGTCGTCGGGGCATTATTTTCCGGTACTATCGCAAGCGCAATGAATATACCGACTATGGCGCGATGGTTTAAAGGTCTTTCAGCTTATGAGCAAGATAAAATCAATGTTGATTTAAGGAACGGTGCTTCAAAATATGCGGATCTGGTAGCAGCCGGGAAAATGACTATGGCACAGGCGGCAAGAGAGAATAGTGATTATTTTAAAACTTTATGGGATAGGAGTCGCGCTACCAGTCCGGTCACTGAAAAGTTTCAAACTGCAACAGTTACACCGGCCAAGCAGCCAATGACCAAGTTCCAATCGTCACCTAAGCAACCATCTGATTATCCAGACACAAACACTTTAGCGGAGGCAGAACCCGCTGTTGCAGCTATAGAAACAACCGTAATCCCAGAATATAAACCAAGCGATAAAATTACCACAAGTGGACCTGTTAACAACATTGAAATACCAGATCAGCCGGTCGGACCATTGGGCCAGACAGTAGTTCGTAATGAAGTGCCACCATCATTTAACCAACAGCCAGCATCTACATTTGTCAAGCCTGCTGCAATATCTCTTAGCACAGAAACGGCAACACAGAAAATTATCAGTACTCCAACGGCACCAGGAGTTAGCCCCGATACTCCAATACAAGTTGCACAAGAAGCCGTCAAAACTGCAAAACAATCCGGTACGCCGCTAAAGGAACAGAAAAAATTTCTTCTTAAGAATATTGATGATGCGGTAGTCAATGCCCCGGAACTTTTGACAACCGAATATAATAATGCCAAGAATAATTTAGAAAACATAAGAGCGGAAAGAAATTCTTATGAAGAATCGATGCGAAAAGCACTTATCAAGATAAAAGAGCTAGATCCAGTAACCGACCAACGGCCAATAGCAGAATTACAACTTAAGTATGATTTAGCAAAGGTCAAATATAACAAGTTGACTAAAGAAAAATCGGACATTAAACAATCACTTGCAACTGAAGGCGCATATGTCACTATCGACGTCCCCAATGATGGAACATTCCAGGTCTATAACTCTAAACAAGCATTAAACGAGTTCAAGAGTGCAGTAAGCAAATCATTCCCGTCGGGTGTAAAAACTAAAGAAACTGTTGGATATGGCACCTTGCCTAAACCTAGGAGTCCGTTTGTTCCGAGTGCATATGATGGAGTTCAGTTCACTGCTACGTCAGGTATATGGCATACTGACGGTCCCTCTTTGATAAAAGGTCCGGCAACATTACCGCTGAAAGGGCCGAATAACGTAATAGGGAAATGGAAAGATTGGGAACAAAACAGCCCCGAAGATCAACAAGTCACTATCAACAAAGTAATCCCGACTGAAAATCTTGATAAGGTTGACAAAGTTAGTTTTGTGAATGCTGCATCAGGAGGCGAGCATACAGGTATTTCAGACAAACCACTTCGGAGCATAGGTGGAGATGAGTTGTATACCATCCTTCAGTCTGGTGATAAAAGAACCGTGCTGTACCAGGACTACTATAACTATGTCTCTAAGATATATCCTAAAGCCGAATGGCATATCGGCGACACCCCAGTGAGCCCAGTAGTTGCTAAAGTAAATAGTGAAGTCGTAGCTGTTGTAATGCCGATAAAAGATACCACCCGGATAATCGAAATAAGTAGGCAAGTAGATCTACAAGCAACTTCTCGGAAATCGCCGTTACAAGCAGGACGATTGAAGAATCGTAGCCATGCCGATACAGGCGGTTATAATCTCAACCCTCCCGGTCCACAAAGCACTCCGTTTGGTCAGCAGAAAGTTAATGCTATAGAATTACCTGAAATACTAGAAATTGCTAAAGAGTTAATGGATGGCAGGCTCCCGCAAGTCGTGCGTAAATTACGGCATAGTGGGGCATTGGGAGTATTTTATGCTAGTGGTCACGGAGATATCAAAGTCTTGGCGGCTTTATTCAAGGTTCCCGGGCTGGCAGAACGAGTTCTTGGACACGAAATCGGTCATCTCGCCGATTACCTTCCAGACCGGACTTTAGCTCGTGGTAACATTTTAGGACATATAGCCTCTTTAAAGAAATACATGAAACAGCTTTTAGCTGAATATGAAGGTGCGCCAGGTGCCAGTTTAACCCCGCAAGAACGTGCTAGGCTTAGAGCAGAAGCAGAAAGAGAACTAAAGGCCAACGAGAGACCAGAAGAAACAATAATAGAGACCATCACGAGAGAAATCCCAGAATGGAAATATGTGGGTATAACTCCTGACATGATTAAAGCCTTGTTAGGTTTAGATGCAAAAGAATTGTACCCTAAATTATATCGAGCTTTTCAAGAAATGGATACAGCAGCGAAGAAATCAGTTCTCATTGCCGCAATGAAGGGTATGGTACATGAAAGAGTGTCGCGTTTTGGCGAACGGATACAAACCGGAACAAAAACAGTTACTGAACAAGTCAGCAGGACGATACCAGGCATATCGGCTACACCAGATCAGATTGCCAAGCGCTATGCCGAATTAGTGCAAGCAGAGATTGACAAACGCTATCTATACAAACGTGAAATTATAAAACAGGAGTTACAGGACTTGTCTTTGCACTGGAAACCTTTTACTCCAGGCGTGAATCAATTTACTAAATATCGTTTTTCACCTGTTGAACTTTATGCCGATGCAATAAGCGTTGTGCTGAATAACCCTGATCTGCTAAGACGAATTGCCCCTACTTTCGAAAAGGCATTTTTCTCTTATATAAACAAAAAACCCGAACTTAGAGATATATATTATGCGATCCAGCAACGTCTCAATAATCCCGATACTGTCGGTAAAGCACGGTTAGACGCTTTATATGAAATGCACAGAGAAAGTGATATTAAGCAACAGGAAATGATTAAAAGAGGCATGAGGGAAGAGGAAGGATTAAAAGCAGCATTAATGAAGCGATTTGTAGACGAACGATGGGCGGCAAAGAATATCATCAAACAAGTAAGTAAAATTAGGGGTAATGATACACTAGCCGCTCAAGCATTGCAGCATATTGAAGATATCCCTTACCTTTCTTCTGAAGTGAACCAAATTTTATATGATTTGAATAATGCCGTGTTAAAACCTATTGAAGAAGCGGATTTGACATTGACGGATGTGAGTATATATCAATTCGCTAAACAGATTATTTCAGAAGGAGCTAGAGGTGTTACTATGGCAGCGGCAAAGGGCCATACTCCGGTAACAGCACAGCGGATTTTATTCGATTTGGAAGATAAATTGGGACATACTAAATTTGCAGCGGTAGAGAAAGTAAGCAAAGATTTTCGTAATTTCAATGAAACTGTATTTATCGCAGAATTTGAAAAGAGCGGGTATTTTACTGACGCGCAGATTAAGTTGATGAAAGAACGTGAGGATTACGCAACAATTTTCATACAAAAGTTCTTTGAAGAAGATCCGTCAGGTATGGGGGGAATAACCGCGAAGATTTATCAGAAGTTTGGAAGTTTAGAAGATGTAGCTAATGTTTTCACGATGACATTGTTAAAATATTTATCATTTCTCAGGGCCGTAAGGATCAACACTGCTAAATTTTCCTTTGTTCAAATACTAAAGTCAGGTGGGGATGATTTTATCAAATTGGCAGATAAAAAATACTCTCTCGACACAAAAAGGATGGTGGCTATCCCGCCGAAAGACAGAGATATGGCGATATTGAGAGTTAAAAATTCAGGTATATGGGAAGAATATTATGCGGACAAAGAATTAGTTGGTGCTTTTGAATATCAACCGGTTGTTGCCGTCCAAATGGTCCGTTATTGGCAAAAGGCAGTTCAAGTTCTGAAAGAAATATTCGTGTCTAAAAATCCTAAGTGGATCTTAAACAATATACCTAGAGATTTTCAACGTAGCTTGGTTTCAGTAGGTGAGATTAGATTGCGGGACGCTTTTGCAGTGACAAGAGCTTATTATTCAGTTTTTAAAGATGTGTGGAAGTTCACCCACGGAGGGGCTAGGAGTCCCCAAATAACAAGAATGATGAAAGAAAAAACTTTGCCAGTCAAACGAACTTGGGAAAGCATAGAACAGTCATATGATAACGAAGTTGTACGGATGTTCGTGGATTACGGGTTATCAGCACAAAGTAACAACCAATGGCGTATTACTAAAACATTAAAACCAATAAACGACTGGATAGAGAATACTGCGGCGACTTCTGATGTGTGGGGTAAAGTCGCTACGGATAAATGGTTATTTGAACGACCGATGATGACTCAATCTAGGCGAACAAATCTTATTCGTAACCAAGTCGGAACTCCAAATTGGAAGAATAAAGGCACCTACAATGAAATCACAAATTCTCTCTACTTATTCTCTAACGTAGGGGTTCAAGGTTTAAGGTCGGCAGCAACAGCATATAAGGAAAATCCTGGGCGTTTTATGTGGAAAATGTTCATGTTGAACATTGTTCCAAAGTTACTAATGAAAGCCGCAGCGGTTGGTTTAGCTGGTCACTACCTCCAGAAGGTCTTTGATAAGATTCCAGATTATGATAAGAGAGTTTATTGTGTCGTTCCACTTTATATTAATAAAGATGGCAAAGCTGAATACCTGCGCTTTCCTAATGATTATGAAGGCCAATGGTTGGGGTCTTTAGTATGGAATGCAATGAGCGGGAAAATAACCGGTAAAAATTCAGCGGCAGGGACAGTTACCGCAGCAGTCCCATATACTTTCAATCCATTGATTACTATTGGAGGGACCTTAGCGGAGTATTATTCCAGCGGCAATACCTCCGTTGATAGCTATACAGGAATGCCAATCTTAACTGAAGATGAACGCCGTGCCGGAGGTAAATATGCAGCGGCGGCATTGGGGAGATACGCATGGAATAAAGTGCTTTCTACCGTATACAGGTCAGAGACAGGTTCAATACAAACAGATATTTCTACAAAAGAAAGAGCCTTAAAAATTTTTGGCTTAAACGCTTTTGGTTCTTTTTATAGAATCAGCGACAAGGGGGATGATGAACGTATCCAGGAAGCACTAGACAAAGTGAGGGGAGATGCAGCTGCCGCAAGGATAGAGAGTATGAAAGCATTACAAAAATTAGTAAGGGGTGATGTGTTGACACAAGACGATAAAGTAGCAATAGCTACCCATAAAGGAGATATTGGAGGTAATATAGCCAAAATGTTGGCTAAGAAAAACAACTTGAAATATATTAATGCTTTGCAACAAGCTAACACTCCAAAAGAGAAACTTGCAATCGTCGAACTAATGTCTGATAATCAAAGATAAAGGAGACCCGATGTGTTGAAGTCGCCATTAACAAAAAAAACAAGTAAATTATTGCAAGGGGGACGTATGAAAAACAAAACTGTATCACAGGTTATGAAGGCAGACAAATCGGCTGATGCAAAGATGACACCAGCAATGATGAAAAAAGATATCGCCGCTGATAAAAAGCTGTTGGCTTCTAAGATTAAAAAGACTAAAAAGAAATAACGGAGGCCGATAATGGCGACTCAATTTGACTTTTTGCTTTCTCAAGTCAGAACGGCGATTGATGGAGCGTTGATTAACGGGACTCTAACCTTTTACGAAGCTGGCACTACCACTCTTAAACCGGTTTACCTCGACCAGTTCAAAACTACACAAGCAGCCAATCCTTATACTTTAGATGCCAATTCTACCGCTCAACTTTACGGTGCAGGTAACTATCTCATAGTCATAAAAAATACTAATGGCACGATCCGGTATTCCCGGGACAATATCACGGCTTCAGGTGAAGATGGTTCAATGATAGTTCAAGACGCCAGCACCCACCCGACTTATACTCTGCCGGATGGTGGTTCGGTGATAGTCTGCAAATCCGATGCTTCGGCTACTGCCGTCGTGATCTCTCCAGGTGTAGCTGGTCAGACTATTAACGGCCTGGCTACTTACTCGCTTACCGTTCAGGGCGAGACTGTAAATTTTAGCCTTTCCAACAGCACTTGGTATATCACATGAAATACAAGAACAATTCGCAGACCGGGAAGGCTGACCTGGTTCTTACTTCTATAGCCGAACTGGAACCAATAGAGACTGACGCAACTCTCACTGGTCTTGGCACGGTAGTTTCTCCGCTTGGGGTGTTGCTGACTTCTGATCCTACTCCTGTAAATACTGACGAAGTTGTCTCTTTGCGCGGTACTGGACTGCTTCGTACAACTTGGACTGTGCTAAAGGCTTTTCTAAAGACTTACTTTGATACGCTTTATACAGGTAACGTAGGCACGGTAACATCTGTATCTGGAACTGCTCCAGTATCTGTAGCCACAGGGACTACCACTCCTGTCATAAGTATGGCAGCAGCTACAGCAAGCGTCAACGGTTACGCTACCTCTACCCAGATAACGAAGTTAGACGGTATCACAGGAACCAACACAGGGGACGAGACTGCCGCTCGGATAGGCGCACTGATTAACGGATCCACAGCCGCTACCCCGAACGACACTGACCTTGTTGCTACTGCTGAGTCTTCGGTTCTCAAGAAGATAACGTGGACGAATGTTAAGGCGTTCTTGAAGACTTACTTTGATACGCTTTATACAGGTAACGTAGGTACGGTAACATCTGTATCTGGAACGGCTCCAGTATCTGTAGCCACAGGGACTACCACTCCTGTAATAAGTATGGCAGCAGCTACAGCAAGTGTAAATGGTTACGCCACAGCTACCCAGATAACTAAGCTCGATGGCATAGCGACCGGAGCAACGGCCAATGTCGGGACAGTCACATCCGTGGCAGCTCTCACATTGGGTACAACCGGAACGGATCTCTCCTCCACTGTCGCCACCGGAACAAGCACCCCAGTTATAACCCTGCAAGTTCCAAGTGCCTCGGCAGCAAACAGGGGTGCCTTGACTGCCGCGGATTGGTCTACGTTCTACGGTAAAGAACCGGCTATAACCGCCGGCACAACTGCACAGTACCTGAGGGGAGACAAATCGCTGGCGACATTCGCCACAGATGCCTTGTCAGCCGCCCCTGCCGAAACAGCCACCACCATTGGTGCACTGATAAATGCAGCAACGGCAATCACCGCTCCTGATGACACAGATACAGTCGCAATGAGGAATCATACCGGTGGACTGCTCCATAAGATGACCTGGGCATATGTGAAGAGCGTCCTGAAAACTTATTTTGATGGTGTGTATGCACAACTGGCTGGCCTGATAACACAGGATTTCTCAGCTAAAACTCTCAGCACTAAAGGGAAATTGCATATTGTTCGGTCAACCGGAACTACTTTTCTTGATGTAAGCGCAGAGAGCGGGGCAGCAACATACGATTCTAGTAACGGTTATCACTATTGGTTAACTGGCGGTACAGCAGACTATAATAACCCCCTGATGGTTATTACGCCAACTACCCATACCGTAACGTTGCCGTTTACCTCGCCAAGTTATTTATCCGGGAACGGTGCTGTTTCCTCGTTAACCAATACTGCTACTGATTTGTTTCTAATGACTAGCGGAACGTACATTGTAACAGTTACGGTAGCTAATACAAATGCCGATCCTTACTCCGCTACGGCTACAATAGTGTGTTCGGGTACAAACGCCTCAATAACAGTGGCTTCTGCTCCAAATACGTACATGGGAGCCATAACTCTTAACGGATTGTATGCACAGGGTAAACAGATTAGTGGCTCTACTGTTTCTCTCAAATACGCTTACATTAAAATAACCCACACATAATAAAAGGAGTTTTGTATGGCTATTCTGGTGGTTTCAACTAACGGCAAAACTATAAGTAAGCCAACATTACATGCCGCTTTAACCGATGCGGATACCCTTGGTAAAACTATTGTAATTACGGGCCCAGTCAATATTAATTCCGCTGAAGTTGTAACAGGGCGTAAATTTAAAATAGAAAATAATGGTGTAATAACGTACTCAGGAGCGGGCTCTCTTACCTTTTCAACTGGTGTGGTAGACTATGTGGACCCTCTTTGGTTTGGTGCTGTTGGTGATGGTGATTACTCTACTGGTGCTGGTACTGATAGCACTCAGGCGTTTCAACATGCCATTGACGCAGCCGGAAGTTTGTTCCCCGTTCGTATACCGCCCGGTTCATATAAAATCACAGATACGTTAAATATATATCAGGGTACACAATTAATTGGGTCACATGCAGTACCATTTGATCCGATTTCTAAAACATACTCAGGAGTCAATTACGGGTGTCAATTAATGTTAGTAACGACTGAAGCCATTCCACTAATATCACTCGGGCCGGATAGTCCCGCAACTGGCGCAGGGTACACATGGAATGTAAGAGTTTCTAACTTAGATATGTTTGCTTTTAATGATACAGTTGGCACAACAGGATTATTATTGAAAAACCCTGCATCAAGCATTTTTGAAAATATAGGCATCAATGGTTATTTCGGGGTTGGTATTGATATTTGGCATGGGATGAGATGTGTTTACACCAATATCAATACACTCTCATGTAAGGAAGCTGGTTTAAAAATATCTGACGAAGGTACTACTACTACACAGACATTTAACACCTGTACTTTCCGTGGTTCTCCGTGGGCGGTCATACTAGAGGGCAGTGCTTCTGGTTATTCTATATGGTCAGAATTTAATTCTTGCCTAATTGAAAGCTGTACTCTAGGTGGCATGAATATCCATCAAGGGTGTGGCGCGACCATAAATGGTATGTATACTGAAGCAGTTCCGGTTACTGGGACTGGGCCAATATTTCGGGTAGGTTACGACGGTGACGCAAACGGAGGTAACTCACATTTTATACTGACGAACTCTATTATACGAGGCACTAATAGTACACCAGTTACATCTACACTGATAGAAATTGACACTTGGTATCATGCAGTGATAACCGGGTGTAACTTTGCGCGGGGGCATAATTTAATAACATGGACTGCGAACACTGGCCTGAACTCGGTCTATATGTTCGGTAATTCGTGGGTTACAATAAGCCACCCATTACCATCATATGATACGTTACCAAATATATTTGTTGGTACTTGGGAGTTAGCTCAGTACAATGCTGGTATAACGATGAATTCTACAACCAATGTGCAACTGCTAGTTGCAACTCAATTAACTGTAAGTAATACTTCGTTCAAAGATGTTACATCTCTCATCGTAGTTGGTACTGGTACTAAAATAGTTATACCAGTAATTTCTCAAAATCATTGCAATCGTAAACACATTGTTGAAATCATAGGTATGGACGGTACAGATAATACGGCAGTGCCATATTCGTTCTCCGCACAGTTTTCTTTTGGCAGTCTAAGCACACTAACGAATCTTACTGAATTAGGTAAGTACGGTACTGTTTCAACTATTGCAGTGTCTGGAATGGATATTGTAATTACACTAACCCACAGCGTAACAAACCCCATTCTTAATCTCCGTATCACGTCAAGTTTTTTCAATAGCGAAGATTTGTTTGTTCTTGAGAACATTACGGTGGAGTAGTAACTTGCCCAAGGAGTAAAACATTGCAACCAGTGACAGCATGGTATGAACACATCGACTTGGTACAATCAATCATTGTCGGCCTCTGCGGGTACATCGGGTACACAATGAAGCGCGACCGGGACGACTTCAAGCAGTGCCTCGATGATCTTTACGAGAAATACTCGACCTTATCCATGACCTTGGCGCAGTTGCAAGGTGAATTGCATGGCGGCAGATTAAACGGGTTTGGTCAGCCCTACGCCAGGAGAGTCACCGACCGAGATCCTTCGAGCGATGAATGAGTACACAGACAATCTATGGGGTACGATGCCCCTCTTGCCATTACCTGTCGGGGATGTTAGTTTATCACTTCGATGGGGGTTGCGGTATCACTAACCAGATACGGATTCCAGGGCGACACTGGCACGGGTATTGTAGAGGCTGTATGTATGAATGGATAGAACATATAATCGACGGAGGACTTTGATGAGGCCATGTCATCACAATGAATGTCATGCAATAAATCTTAGGGAGTGTATAGAATTGGGAGACTCGAGCCCATGCCGAATGGAGGTTAACCGTGGTCTGGTGTCCGACTCAACTAATGTATGTGAAGGGGCACCGCAACTACGCACACTGTACCGCGAGGAAAGTCATGCAAATCAGTGAACATGGGGTAGACCTACTGACTAAGTGGGAGGGGTGCGTACCGCATATTTACAAGGATGCTGCGGGTCTCCCGACCATCGGCGTAGGACATCTGCTAACCCAGAAGGAGAAGATCGGCGGGAAATACGCTGGAGGTATCACAGAACAACAGGCAAAAGAGTTGTTAAAAACTGATCTCCGCCGCTTTGAGTCACTGGTCAATTCCCGCGTAACCACGCCTCTCGAACAACATGAATATGATGCACTGGTAATTTTCGTGTTCAACATTGGCGTAGCCGGGTTTTGCAGTTCCAGCGTTCTACGGGCAATAAACGAGAACCGGAAAGAGGATGTCCCGGCAGCACTCCGGTTATGGAACAAAATCACTATCCACGGTCAGCATGTTATAAACAAAGGCCTGGTCAACAGGAGAGAGAACGAGATCAAGCTGTTCATGGGGGCCTGATATGATGGACGAACTACTCTGCTTCTTACTATGGATACTAGGCATTAGTTGCATTGTGCTACTTGGAGTGACACTTGTGCGGATAATTATGATGTAAAAAGGAGATCAAAATGGAAACAATTCTTACAAACTGGCAGACAACATTAGCCGGTATTGTCGGCGGAATCGTAACATATACAGTAACGATGATCCAGAGTGGTAATATTTGGGACTGGAAAGCGTGGGCGCTGGGAATCGTTCCAGTCATACTGGGTTTTCTCTCTAAAGATCAAACGACAACTGGCACGGGCATATCGGCTACGAAATGAATAGTATTGAACAAGCCCTAATAGGAGCCGTTAGAGTCGTACAAACAGCCTTTGCCGCTGGACAGGAGGAAGCAAAAATGTCCTTTGGTCCTACAGCGAAAGCGGAACTCCTGCAAATTCACCACATGATCATGTGCGCGGCTGAAGTGACGCAGGACACTAAAGCGGAGGGTTACACTGCCAACGCGGTGAAACAACTGATTATTTTCTGCAACGAGAACCACAAATGATAACAGCAATTTTAACAGTGTTAGGGGGTCTGCTCGCTGTCGGAGTTGTCTACGCGAAATGGTGGGTAGAAAACAGCCCAGAAAGGAAAAAGGCGCAGCGTGATGAAGAAATCCGGCAAGGCAGGACAGATATTGTTGAAGGTAATACTGATGCTGTCAGTGTTCGCATTGACGAGTTGTGCAGCGAAAACCCCAGTTGTGATGCAAAGCTCAATGGCGATCAGGATACTGCCCGGCGACTGCAAAACCTCACCGGAGTTCAAGGGGTGGGGCCTAAGTGATGACGCTCTTGCAAGACTCTTAGAGTTAGCCGAAGCGTGCCAGGATATTTGAAGCATCGATGTTCGACGCAGAGATTAACCCGCTTGCCTCTGATGGGGAAATCAAAGAACTATGGGTCTCTGGTATCATGCCTCTTGAGGTCTGCCGTTCTGCTTTCGCAGCGTTCACATCGGTACGGTAGGGCCATGTATTCCGCATTGATCATGATGTCGTGGTCGGTCTCTGTGGTGTCTGTGACGACGATTTACGGCGCTCTAAACGGTATCACCCTGTCGTCATCGAATTTTTTGACATCCTCCCCGCCGTGAACAGACGGGGATTCCTACGGCGTTCAGGCGTATGCTTGAATCGCTTCGGCGGGTTCCTGATTCATCGAGAAGTCTAACGGCACTATCTCTCCACAGGCTAGTACGGCATGTCCTGCCGCTAAGATATTACGATGCTAAATGTGACGTTCCCACTCCATGTCCTCGTTTGCCCAATCATACGGTTCAAACTGTGCCGCCATTTTCTCAATGATCGGCAGGATATAAGCATCATCCAGAGCATTCGCCCGTTCAATGCAAGTTTCTTTAGTTGCTGGCATAACAACCATTTTACGCACCCACCGCTTGTCAATCCATTCATCACGGCGCTTGACGGTGGTGTTTGTGGTATCCAGTACAACATCATCGTGACCGGCCTCAAAAAGAGCGGCTACCATGTACTTTGCCATCGCCCACACCATCGGTTCTGACTCTTCTATGAATCGCTGCCCGTGGAGTGCCAGACGGATTGAGTCAGGGTTTACAATCGGCATATTCATGCCACGGGCAGAGGTTGTTTTACCTGATCTCGGGAGTCCTACTGTCATCCATAATTTTTTCATGTGATCTCCTTGTTTCTCGTGTGTTTCTCGTGTGTTTCTCGTGTGTTTCTCGTGTGTTTCTCGTGTGTTCCGTATACCACCATCTCGGGGTGTGCTGCTCTGATAGACCTCCCGATTTCCCGATTTCCCTCTTTCCGAACTATTCGGAAATTCCTAACAGTTGCCCTCCCGTTATAAATCTCTCCGTGGCACCAACGATTTATAACAAAACGCTGGTGACTGACTGCGCTGCGAGCGCAGCGCAGCTCAAACCGTTATGTTCCAACAATAAAACCTTCTTCATCACAATTTTCAGGTAGCATTTTTTCCAAAGCATCCGCCGTGGTGCGAAGATTAGAAATCAACGCTTTTGGGGTTGGCCCTCGCCCCATCAATACGTCAGTTGCCATGCCGATCAACATTTTCATGTATGCGCTTTTTTGATCTTTCTCGCTCATTCTAACCTCCTAAATTAAACACCATAACAAGGTTTTCTTGGAGCTGTTGGTTGGTTTCCCGCTATAGCCTGTCGTGCTTTGCATACGGTAAGAGTGCTATTCTCAAACGGAAACGTGTCTAACCATGCGTTAAAGTTATCAATGCGTTTAGTCATACCCGTAAGTTCTTGCATTAAGTGGATATTCTCAGCCATTAAATCCGTCAAGTTTATATCTGTCCTGCTCATTTTGGTATCACCTTTCCTGAGAGTTTTATCCTGCCGACCCGAAGTAAGCAGGCCGGTCCCGATATCAGCCGTGGCGGGCGGCTGATTCACACGGTATGTCACTCTGCAACATTGCAGTCTGATTCCTTCTGTCCGCAGGTTTCGCATGGTCGCTGATAAAAGAAACTGAACCATGTTCTGATTGCAGCGGAATATCCTGTTGCCATTTCTGCTGCCTCATCCGGTGACAAGTCCTGCAAAAACATCTTGCCGTTGTCGTATTTCTGGCAAGCGCGGATAACGTCGCAATCTCGGAATGTATCCTTGACCAACCCGAAGCACTGTTTGCCACCATTGCTGTATTCCCGCTCGTAAACCTTGTTGCAGTTTTCACATGCCTTGAAATATTCTCCGTCAGGGTCAATGCCATTGCGAGAGAAAAACCCATCTTCCAGCCCCATTCCTGCCGCTTCTTCGTGTGCTTCTCTGTTCGTCATAAATTATCCTTTCGTGACATAACCATCGGGTGCAGCAGAGAACCCGCTGACCCTCAAGCCGTTATAATCCTGCTTCCAACTTTTCAGTGTTTCGGCAATCCACAAACTCGCCATCGGAATCCAGCATGTACCAGGTATCAGCCTTGATACCATTGTCGCCTACTTTGCTGGCCTTGATATGGACAAGCTTGCCCTCGTCATCTCGGTAGACACAGACGATTGCTCCGCTCTCTGTTGATTTGGATTTACCCTCATAACCAAACGCGGCAGCTATTCCGTCCGATCCTGAGTTGCTAGCAGCACCGTAACTGCCTGAGTTGCTAGCAGCACCTTGGAGGCCTGAGTTGCTAGCAGCGCCGCGGTGGCCTGAGTTGCTAGCAGCACCTTGGAGGCCTGAGTTGCTAGCAGCGCCTTGGTGGCCTGAGTTGCTAGCAGCACCTCTTGTGCCTGAGTTGCTAGCAGCACCGTAACTGCCTGAGTTGCTAGCAGCACCGTACTCGCCTGAGTTGCTAGCAGCACCTTGGATGCCTGAGTTGCTAGCAGCACCGGCATCGCCTGAGTTGCTAGTAGCACCTTTGTAACCCGAGTTGCTAGCAGCACCGTTATCGCCTGAGTTGCTAGCAGCACCGTACTCGCCTGAGTTGCTAGCAGCACCTTTGTAACCCGAGTTGCTAGCAGCACCGTTATCGCCTGAGTTGCTAGCAGCACCGTACTCGCCTGAGTTGCTAGCAGCACCGTAACTGCCTGAGTTGCTAGCAGCACCGTCACTGCCTGAGTTGCTGGTGGTACCATTGGTTTTAATACGGGCCATCGTATATTCTATGGCGGCACTGATGAGACCAGGTAACCCGATGGAGGCTTTAACCGTCAGTTTTGAAGATGAGACCTTAGTATCATCTCCATGCTTGCTGATCTCACCAGCGGCCTCTACTTCTGCAAATTCTGCTGAAGCAGGTTCATAATATTTGAATACATCAAGCGGATATTCGCACGAATGAAAACCGCCCTCGCATGCTTTCACTTTCCCCTGGTGTTCGTAAGACTCACCGACCTTGTACTGATAACCACGGCACTGCATATTTTTGTCAAAGCCTTTATAAGCTTTGATGACAGGCTGTTGAGATGCGGTACTCTCGACTGATGTATCCATTCCCTACCTCCGAAATTTTGTTTTCCTCTATCCTTGCGGCAGCGTGTGCCTGAAATTCTAACCAAACTACGCCATCAGCCAGGCGCACTCACCCGTAGCCGCCAGCGGCCGCCAGTTTGTCACTGGAACGCCGTCACAGGCCCAATGAATAAGATATTCCAGCTCTCCGCTGTTGGCTGTCGGCCCTTGCTGTCTCGATCCTCGCGAGTATCGCCTCTGCTTCTGTATTTCTTTCCTGCAAGCAGGACAATACCGGAAATACGGTCCACTATGGCGTTTATCAGCCATATATTCTTTCTGGCAATGTTCGCAGGGTTTCAGCATAATACCCCCTTATGCTTTTCAAACTCTAAGAATGATTCGAGAGAGTCGATAACGAAATCAATACCGTCGATAGAAGCCGATAACTGTTTATCCCCCCACGCATTTTCTAACACAAGCCAGCTCAAAGATTCGCTGGACACCTCTATGTTTTCCGCAAGTGTTGAAAGCATGAGATCAACTATCCGTACGACTGCGGTATTTAGCCTACTGTCAGGATCACTACCAACGGCATCATACAAGACCTCAAATGCCGTATTCAGTTCTTGCAATGATGTTTTCATCGTTCTTAATTTCCGCAGCGCATGTTGGTAATCCATGATATCCCCCTTGAAGTTCCGTACTTACTCATCTAAGCCAATTTCTCTTTCAACTAACACACCGCTATCGTTTTTTGTTTTTAGCTCGTCCCATATACCAAATCTTTCTATTCCCGTGCATCAATTCAAGTTGTAGATGGTCAATTATCGCGATGGCTTCTTCTTCAGACAACCCGCCGTCTATTGTCATCATTGACAGCGTTTCTTCTCTAAGCTGATCTGCGACGGAAAGCTGTATAAACTCGGGGTACATCACGCTTTCAACTCAGTTCCGAACGAACGGTTTAGTTCGTCGAACAGATTTTGTAACCTCTGTCTGGCCTCTGCCGGCGGCGTGATTGTCTCGGGAAGTAACACCGGTTCGATTTTGCCGTTAATTTGTATGGGCGTTATTCTGCCATATTCCAACAATTCGACTGGTTTGGGGAAGAAACGTAAACATGCTATAGCTTTTTGAGCTGCATAAGATACCTGCTCAATCGTCAGGCGTTCAAGTGCATTGAAATATAGCGAAATGAGAGCCCTCGGAACATCACATGAAAAAACCGTACCCATCGCGCTCATTATTGCAGCAAATTTTTTACGATCTGTCTCAGTCATTTCCCCTCTCCAAATTCTAACGCTGCCTGGGCGTTTAGTGCGTTGCGTTGTAATGTTTTGGAATTATAGTTTAGTTGAGTTATCGAATGTCGTTGAAATGGCTCGTCCTGCCATCTTCCTTGATTCAGGTATGTAGACGGCATGGGTATAAACTGGCCGTTGTCCTTGTTCCAGTCTGCTGAAACCGTTTGCCAAGCCAAAGCCTTTAAAATCAGGTCGAGTGTCGCTACAGGATCTGCTAAACGCTTCCACGACTGCCGTGCTATTTCCTTACCTGTTTTCCTTGGATAAGCCGCCCAAAAAACATCAAAACATTTCGTTGTTTGCATGGCATTATTTTGTTGTTCACTTTGCTGTTCACTTTGCGAACAGGCATCAATGTTAATTATTGGTATTATTGAATTTTTAGCAAATTTTTGTTGTTCACTTTGTTGTTCACTTTGTTGTTCAATTTGCCCTTTTAGACCGCTTTTTTGCACATTTTGTATTTGTTGTTCACTTTGCTGTTCACTTTGTTGGTATGGAAGCCAGTTAACTATTGATATTATTCGGTATTTTGTAAATTTTTGTTGTTCAATTTGTTGTTCACTTACCAATTTTTTAAGGATTCTTTCAACTTTTGATTCCTGTATCCCTGTTTTAGCTGCTATGGTCATCCTGTTTGTAACGATCTGACCGGGTTGTAATATTATGACCTGACGTCCAATCAAAATTTCAGTCTCCATATGGACTGCATCTAACAATAAATATATCCATATATGCAATAACGCCGAGTCTCCAAAACACAGAGATTCAATCAAGCGGTGATGTAGTTTTACCCATTTCATACCAACACCATAGAAAAAGCCGGGTTTATCACCCGGCGATCAGAGAATATGCTTACCAGCCAGGAAGCTCTGGCTTGCGACCGTCCGTAGTCGGAGTGTTGTCTGGACATGAATTATCATGTTGACCATCATTTCTCTGGCAATATTCACATTCCGGTATCGGTTCAGATTCCGGCTCCGGCTCCAAAACTTCAATTATTTCCTTGTGCTTCTTTATATTTTTGGTTTGCGAATCTTCCAAGGCCGGTGCTTCAGGTTCAATATTTAGCTCGTCGGGTACAGTGCCATTGTTAAACCTGGAAACAACGTCAGCCACCATAGGACCACTAACTAAACCATTGACAGGCGTTATGTCCTGTAGTTCTTCAGCCGTCTGCATACCTAGAAGACGTTCGGGACAATAGAGACGGCCGAAAAATGCTGCGGCACGATAACAAAACATTTGGGACGGAATAGACTTCCACTTACTCCCATTTTTACTGTCCCACCCTTCGGCCCTCACCATCGACCAGTCAATCCAGGGACCTAGACATGATTTCCCTGTCCCTTTTCTATTAGCGAACGCCCGGACTTTGTATTTCGCATCCTTAGGGTCATCCCCAACAATTTCATATTCGAGAGGGTCTTCAAACAGGCCACTGGAATTAATCAGGGCAATAATCATCTTCGATTCCATACCAGGCCTACCCCCGATAACAAATGTGTTCTGCATCAGCATCATAGGATCTACACCGAGACGGAAAGCCATCTGGAGACCGAGAAAACAATTTTCCTTCGATTTCTGATAATGGACAGGGACAAGTTGAGAACCGGCAAAGATCGTGGCTATGCGCCATAACTGTTCAAATTTGCCCGTATCCAGCAAAGCTGAAAATTCGCTGTTGTCATGGACTATTATTTTTTGAGTAACGGGTAGTTGCGGTAAAGTTGCGATTTCTTCGCTCATTTTTTACTCCTTATGTTTGGCTATAAATAGCCGGGTTTGGATAGCACTACTATTGTCGGGTTAACATAATTCGGATATATGCCAGTCTGTCTACATGCTAATTCAATATTAATCAGGCGTCGATATTCGTTTCTGCCGTATTCTAGGAACTCTTCATCTAGCATATATACCTCTGTCTGATACGGGGCCTCTTTGCTGACTGCGACAAAACAAAACGCATCATACGCCTTTGCGGTAACGGCATTCATACCATCCAAATAAAACGCTGCTTGGACGGCATACCCATATTTGACAACATCTCTGCTGAAATTGTATTCATCAGCGTTGGCGCATGTCTTCAAATCTACTAATATGCCCTTGTCACCGATTGGTATCCGGTCTGGTCGGCATTTGCACCATAACCCCGAATCCAAGTCTTTCCAAATGACCGTTTGTTCTGATTGCCCTTCTTCAAGAAGTTTCGACGCGAACGGATGGTTCCTGACAGCTTCCTGCATTTCCAACAATTTAGAAAAGTCGTCACCGGAAATAAAGTCTTTCCCTGCGTTTTCTTCCATACATTTAGTGTATGCCGCTTTGCCTAAACTTGTTCTACGGTCTAGGCCTGGAGGCAAAGCGGCATAACAGTTCTGGAAGTGCGTCCACCCTTCCAATAATAGGGTGTGTGCTGCTCTCCCAAATTGTAGCACAGGTACATCGGGTTGAATAATTCTAGCTGCTGCCGGAGTTTTACCGAGTTTCCATAAATAGGATTTAGAACAATATTGTGTCAGTCCGTGATATACCGTGTCTTTTATGCCGGCATACACTCCCGGCTGGTATGGTAAGGGTTGCTGCATACTATACTCCTTATTTGTTGTCGTCATCGTCAGCCACTGAACAGATATGAGGAACTACCCTCATAGAAATACAAGTCCCTCCTGTCGAAATTTCAAACGTGGTGAGTAGAGGAATACCGCACTCCCAACAGAATGCTTCAATCCCCATGTTCAATTCATGCCCGAAATTCTTGCTCGATGACCTATATTTGTCTTTGCCACTCCCATGTTCATTAGACGTACATAGCACTACCCCCTCCTGGCTTGTATAGGTACTACCGCACGAACATTCATATAGCATCTGATTCCTCCCCTATGTATTCAGTAACCAACCTGATAATCTCTTCCATCTGCGTCTCTGACAATAATTCCATAATGCTTATTTCTTGGCAGGACACATGACAACACGTTATGCTAACGTCATCAACCTCTATTCCCCCATCTTCGTCCGGTTCCTCGGGCGCTCCGTACTTGTCTCTGCTACCTCGATACGGTGGAACTAATTCATAATATACGGATAAGGGTAACCCCTTATAATTTACTTCAGCACATCTCATAGTTTGTTCGCTCCCCTGTTATTTTTCCCAATTTGGCAAATTTTTGTATTGCTTCTCGACCTCTTCATAGCGAATCACGTCATAACCAAGAACAAGAGCCTGTTCGTATGTTTTCTTTGACTGAGCAACTATCACCGTGTTTTTTGCTTCCTCTGGATAATAAATCTTGAACCTCTTCATCCTTGTAACAGAAGTAGCATCAAACCACCCTTTGACTTCGTACCATTTGCCGTTGTCTGGACAATAAAAATCGGGTGTATAGCTGAGTGTCCCGCGCTTAATCTCTTCAAAAATGAATGTCTTTGGTTCGTATGCCCAGGTCAGGCCGATGTAATTTAGAAATCTTGCGTAGTTCGCTTCGATCTTACTCCTGAAAAAGCAACTAAGGTCTTTGCGTTTCCCGGAAACAGTTCTTGATCTTGCAGTGCTGGTGGATATTGAGTTACGTTTTTTTGACTCATCTGAATGAGTCTTGCCAGCCATACCTTTTGTCTCTATCTGCCTACCTGCTCGGTCAGCCATTTCAGTAACAAGTATTTCTTCGTACTTCCTGTTTTTGTTAGTGAGGTTTAGTTTTCTGGCACGCCTACAAATATTAGACTTGTGACGCTTGGAAATAACTTCCAGCTCATCAAGAAAGGTTTTGTTATCCCCTGCTTTTTTATAGAGCTGGACCAGTAGCACATCTTCCTCGACAGTCCATTTCCACTGAGGTATCGCGCTGAGTTTTTGCAGTCGTTCATGGACTGATTGACCACACATTTTGAACTTATCAGCGACAGCCCAAATGCTACCGAGTTCTTTATATGTGGATACCAGTTGTTCATCAGTGGCCTTGCGTGGGCTACCTGCAACCATCTCGTAATTCCCCCCCCACCTCTTTCTTATAAATCCCTTGTCTTGTCGTGTCGTGTCATGTCCGGTCTCGTCCTGTCCCGTCTTGTCCGGTCGTGTCTAGTCGCGTCCCGCCCAGTCATGCCTTGCTAACTAAAACTCACTATTTCAGCTAAAAATCTGCCGTAGAATCCATTATTTCTAGGCCGAAACCTACCCACCCCGATAAAAGAACCGGCACCTTCTAAGTGTAGCTGCAACACCTCACGAGTGATCGTTTCATCCAGGATATATACTGTCGCGGTTGAAGCCCATTTCCGAATCAGCGGGAAGCGTTTCAGAACCCTGGAGCCACCGCCTCTGCGTCCATCAGAAGGAACAAAAAACTCCTCGCTCTCTACCTCTGATTTATGAACAGATAACAAGATCCGATCCATCACCATTAAGCCAGCCTCGAAATGTTTTGTATAATTCGCTTTCCCTTTGCCTGGAACTTGAATCCCGAGGTATTTTGCACATTCCGACAGACAGTTTTTGAGTGCCATCGGAGGAATAAACACGTTCCCATCCTCATCTAAATGTAAACGATCAGCCCATGTACGTTGTTCGTAATCGCAGTGTAATTCTTTGTCTAGCTTTGGCGTTGTGTAATGCTTGCCCTGTGAATAGGGCGTTGTGGAGGTTAATTTGACAATCGCTGTTTTCATAGTGTATCTCCCCTTGTTATGTGTTGGCTATGCGCCGTTGCTACCCCTTATAAATCCCTTGTCTTGTCGTGTCTTGTCAGGTCAGGTCGCGTCGGGTCCTGCCAAGCCCCGTCGGGCTAACTGAACTGCTTCAATGTCTCTTCAAACGGCAATACGCTGTTTACTCGCAGACATTGGTCTTCAATTCGTTTTACACTACTCTGTCTCGTAAACTGTTCAATAGTGCCGCACATCGAATAGGCAGCATTGTGTTGAACTTTGTATGTATTCGGTAGGCTGCTAAAATCGTCCACGGCTTCAAGAATACGTTTGCTTTTCGCAACGACTTTCCGTACCCGTTTCAAATTGGTTAACGACAAATCAACTTTTTTGGTGTCTCCGATACGCTGATACCCTACCATGCGGATACCACAAAACACCCGACCATGCCTCAGTTGTTCCCGTAGTGCGGTAGTAATTGCACCCCTTAATTTTTCCCGATTTCGGCCAGCAACCGACTCGATAGTTTCATATGTAATTATTGCGCCTTCTGGCAGAACGGCCATCCGATCCGAGATCAGCCGTGCATCGATGCTCATTTGTTGAATAATTTCCATTTACCTACCCCTTATAAATCCCTTGTCTTGTCAAGTCTTGTCAAGTCTGGTCGTGTCGTGTCTAGTCGCGTCCTGTCGCGTCCTGTCCCGTCCTGTCACGACGCGCCTGGCTAACTAAAACTCACTATTTCGCCACAAGCCAAGTGAATTGACTTTTGATCTTCTGGTACTTCGCAGCGAAACATAAAACCTCCATCTAACCGCCACAAGAGGTACGCACCGCCTTGATTCTGTCTGCCGGAATTTTCGTCTGATTGCCATAAGCATCCGACACGATGTACCACCCCATTTCTGCCTTGCCGGAAGTGCAGTAGCTTCCGCCAGCGCGTGACGTTTCGGGGAATACCTCAGTGGTGCCGTCCAAATATTCAATGGTGATCTGCACGGGGACCTCCTTATCACGGCAGGTTGCAGAGTGGACACATAAGCCGTTAACTCACAATTCCTTTTCAATTTGCCTTGCCTGATAACGAATTACGCCCTGCATAGACTTGACCTGTACCTCGCCTCTTGGCTCGGATTCGAACTCAATGCGCCACACCAGCCAGCCAGCCAACCCGACTACCGCAAAAAGTAGGAGAGTTATCCAGGCCATTTCTGCCGTTGATCTAGGCTTTTGCATCGTTTACCTCCATTCTTTCAGCATATGATAGGGGATTTTAGCAGTGACAATATATACACGCCGCAATACCCCGAGACATATGTCGCAGTAACATTTCCCTTTCGTCCATGCCTGACACCTGGGACAGTGATGTGCAAGATGCAGTTTAGTGTGCCTCATCAGGTCACCTCCTACTAAGCTGACATTGACGTGATGCCTCTCTCCGTTCGCGTCTCTCAACTCTCCTCGCTAACTTCTTCTGTAGTGCTGCCTCGGCCTGTTCAATACCCCGGCAAGATCTGCACTTGCCAGATAGGTTTCTTTCGTCGATCCGTTCGCCGCATTTTGGGGTAGAGCAGTAACGGAACATCGCCCGGTCTAGTTCGGCAAGCCGAGCAGGTACAGTCGATTTCTGCCACTCAAAAGGCAACTCTTTATGCCATCCACAATGTTGACATTTAACGGCTGGCATATGCCACGGTTGTATTCTGGCATCGATAATTCGTCCAGAACCACAATGTTCACATTTCATTTTCCCCCCCCTTTGGCTGCTTTTCGCAGTGATAAACTCGCATCAGCATATTCCATGCTACTTGACTACCATGGAAACAGCCAGTTTCTTCATCCCGGGCTAATGGGTCCATTTGGCATTTGACAAGGTGCCTCATGGCTGCGTTGTAAAAGCGCCTGTCAGCGTCATCGAAAGTTTGTAGGCAATTAAAAGTTTCATACTTCTTTTCACCCGCATTGAAAACATCAGCTAACAACTCTATTACGACAAGCGGCATAGCAAACCACTCTCGTTTATTCTTGTCGAACTTTCGTCCCTTGGCTGGCATGATCTCCCCCTAAAGTTTCATCTCTAAATCGACAGCGGCATAAATCGCTTGTCGGCTGAACTCGGTGGGGTTGAGAATGCCTTTTGCTTTCGTTACCGCTACAATCTGGCGGAACCGCGCCATTGGGACCCTGACATTTATTGATACAATCCGTTCTTTTTTGAGTGCCATCTCCAGCTCCTGTTAGCATATAGTTATCATGCAGTAACAGCTTAATAGTATAAGAAGAATAAGTCAAGCGGATATTTTAGATACTGTATGGATGTTTAAGGAGAGAGAAAAAAAATCCCGCACCCGGAAGGGAGGCCGGGGCGGGATCAAAGGGGAGCAACAAGCCGAGGTGACTTGAAGGAGATACTAGCACATAAAAAGAACATGGTCAATTATTTCTCCTTTGTTAGCTCGTCTATAGTGACATTCAATTCCCGTGCTACCCTACGAGCAAAATTTATTGTAGTAGAACGTCCCGACTCCCAATAATCAATAGTCCTGGTCGAACAGCTCGCCATATAAGCGAGCATTTCCCTCGTGATAAATCTCGACTTCCGGATCCTTCTTAAATTCACCAGTTTCATAGCATACCCCCTTCTACAAAGGAAAAATAACTGCCGTCTCCTATGATAATATGATCCAGTATCTTGATGCCTAATATCATCCCCGCTTCGGCGAGACGCCGGGTTGTAGTCCGGTCCGCATCAGAGGGTTTCGGGTCCCCACTGGGGTGGTTATGCACCAGAATTATCCCCGCTGCCGAAGAGAGCAAAGCTGTTTTAAAAACCTCTCGGGGATGGACAACGCTTTGATTCAAAGAGCCAATCGAAACGACCTCCAGACATGAAATAGTGTTTTTACCGTCAAGATGCAGAGCGATGAAGTATTCCTTTGCCTCATCTTTTAGCGACGACATGAACCCCAGGACCTGGCTGGGAGACGTGTACCGCGTGCCAGTCCTGTATATTACCTCATCATCGCACGTTAATGAGAGTGTTTCAAATACAGGTCTAATGGTTTTCATTTTGATTGTTTTCATCATTTCCCCCCCATACGTTCAGCAAAGCGAATTAATGCTTGAATTACACTAGGATCGAGACATATACGATCTGTAGGGTAATCTTTATTATTTGCCAGAAGCCAGATATTATATCCGTCAAAAGTGACATACACACCATCTCCTAAATAACTGTCAATATTATCCGCTCCGTAAAGATCTTTATTCATCTTACCCTCCTATCTATCTGACTGTTCTATATCTGACTGTTCTATATCGTTGAAGAGCCCCTCTTCAAGGCACCAATACGAATAAAACCTTTGAAAATCTTGGGTGCATGGAGTTCTGTACTCCTCCTGAACGGTGTTCCTGTAAACTGACATGGCCACCTCCTGCTGCTCCGTCAGTAGTGCTGACTCGATCCCGTCTAAAATTGCGTTATTCCCGGCAATCTGTGATGCAATTTTCGTTTTCATATGCCCACCTCACAAAGAACTGCGATTTCAGCGTCAGCCGCTGCTTCAGAATCAAAACCTTTAAACCACTTTCTTCCGACAACGCTCATATTTATTCCGCCAAATTCGTAGCCTCTGTTTTTGAGCGGTTCAGGGGCAAAATTACCTTCGGTGTCTATATGATTAACCACAACCAGGAAATGGTTGGTAAATCTCCCCACTAGGCTGCGCTGACACTTATTGGCGTCGATTACATTTGTTTTTGAGTTTTGATAATAGGTTGTCATTTTTTTATCCCCCTTTTATTTATAATCGCTTTTCCGAACAACGTATGCCACACCCTCGCACTCCGCCGGGTTTTCGTCCTGCTCGGTGATCGTTCCGTCTGCCCGGAATGAGTGGTCGGCGCAGTGTTCGACACACTGTGACGACCATAGACTATCGTTGTGATAGTCGACACAACCGCAAGAATACAGTCTAATTTCTTTGCTCATTTTTTACTCCTTTTTTTAGTTAGTTCTCTATCTTCCTTTTGGTTAAATAGAAATTGCCTCTCAGTCAACTAGCGGAACACAATCACGCCAACTAGTTAACTCACCGATCCCCAGCAGCCCGGCGTCAATCGCCATCCGCCGATACCTGCGGAGGTTCGATTTTGCCCATGATTCCTGCGTACCCTCCGCGCAGTTTAGTCGTATTTCATTATCTATATCCAGCCAGGGTAATTCTACGCCCCCGTTTTTGAGTATGCCGAGAACACCGGCAATCTGGTTAAAATTGGTCAGTTCGGCTATCGTCATATTGCTCATTTTTTACTCCTTTTTTTAGTTAGTTCTCAAACGTTTTCTGTGCATCCGACTCTGGCGAAGCGTCAAGCACGGGGACGTCTACCTGAAAGGGGACGTCACCATGCCTGAATTACAGCTGGGTTTGACCGAATATTTAAACCCCCGCTGCGGCTGCCAGCTTTTCGCTGGCCGCGATGAAACTCCAAACAGTTCCGCCCTGTCCGGAGATAAAACGGCCCGGGAACTCATATTCCCAGGACGCCGAGAAAACTTCTCCGGCTGCAGTCCTGAAAACCCCGCACACTGCCCGCCCTGCCTTCACGGCTGCAAAAAATTCTTTGGTCAGTTCGGATGTAGTCATAAATCACCTCCGGCGGTGGTCGCCACCCGTATATGCTGCGTTAACTCGTTCTCGATCTATTGCTAATACTATACCAAAACTAGATTATATTCACGAATAAATTCCGTGACTAACAATTTCAGCCACTTAGGCTCTTCTCCATACGTTTGCCCACTTGACTCGCCTTCCCAGTTGTGCCAAAATGTTACATAATTGTGTTCCGTTTCGATACACGTGTTCAATTATGGAACAGTTCGGAGGTTAATATGGATATTGTTCTCTCAAACGGTACTAATGGTAACAATACGAAACAAGGCCTCATGTCTAGTATCGAATCGAGACGAGAAAAACGTCGCGTCGGGGCTGCTAGCAGATGCACTCCTACAACTGTCGATATTATCCTAGATTCACTGGAGAGCGGTACTACTGAGGCCGAGGCGTGCAAAAACGCTGGCATTTCCGTCCAAACATTGTGGGCGTGGAAACAGGTTATTCCGGGATTCGTTGAATCGGTAGCGCTCGCGCACAAACAGCAAATTGCCTGTAGAATCGATAACGTACAGCGGAAAATGGAGGAAATTGACGTTGATACGTTGGATCCGAAACTCGCTATGGCACATTTGCGGAAAATCGATCAACTATTCAGAGCGAACATGGAGGTCGCTAAACGCAGGGACCCTGCGACGTGGGGCGACAGACAGCTCAACGTCACGATCAGCACGGAGCTAGACCCAGTTGATCTCTCCAAATATTTGAAAATGTAACGTGGTAGAGATGGTATGCAAAAACTTTTGGGGGCAGTTATGGGGGCATGTAGTCAAACAACCCTCAAATAAAGTCAGTGATAATAGGCACTTGTAATATCAGTGTGATTCCTCCCCCCGGTAACGAGTTCTCAGTAAACTCTGTAAAATCAAATTCCATGTCTGGCTGGCCGTGTTTCCACACCCCCCGCCCTGTTTTTGACCCCCGCCCCCCCCTTTTGCCCGCGTGCCTACTGAATTGATAGTTCCCCTCTCCGTACGCCTGTAATTTTCATCAAAAGTTTTTTTTGGGGGGGATATAGTGTAGTATGTTCATAATATGAACGCTCGCATTTGGCGCAGGGCAGGAGATAACGAGTCAGGCTATGCCTAGGGAAGGGGTAAAAAGTGGAGATATTCAATGAATTTGTAGAATGTTGTAATAATTACAAGCATGATTATGCGCGGATATTTGTGGATATAGCGAAGGGGGAGTTGGACAAGAGGAAAGCGTTTAGGGAGTTAATAAAGACGGACAGGTTTTTCGTTGTATATTTTGTAATGGGGATAGCGAAGGCGAATCATCCTTTTGTGGTACAGATGTGCAGGATGTGTGAGGAAGGTAGGGAGAGTGGGACGATAGATATCTGGGCGAGGGAGCATTTCAAGTCTACGATAATAACGATAGCAGGGACGGTACAGCGGATAGTGAATGATGCTGAGAGTACGACAGTAATATTTTCTTATAAGAAGCCGGCAGCGGAGAAGTTTTTAGATGCTATACGGAAGATATTGGAGAATGATTTAATGAGGTGGTGTTTTCCTGACATACTCTATGAGAAGCCTGACACGCAGAGCAGCAGTTGGAGTTTACAGGGAGGGATCAGGGTAAAGCGTAAGTCTACGAGCAGGAAGGAGCATACAGTGGAGGCGGCAGGGTTAATAGATGGGATGCCTACTGGGGGGCATTGGGATCACAGGATATATGATGATTGTGAGACGGCTGATTTGGCGACGAGTCCTGAGCAGTTGAAGTTATGTTATGAGAGGTTTGAGATCAGTCGTAATTTAGGGGTAGATGGGGGTACTGAGCAGATAATTGGGACGTATTACAGTCATAATGGGGTATTGATCAAGATGGGGAACAAGTTGGATATATATGGGGATAAGATGTATGAGTTACGGTTGATACCGGCTACAGAAGATGGGACTATCCTGGGGAAGCCGGTATTTTTCAGTCAGAAGTATTTAGATAGTATGAAGACAGATGGGTCGTTTAATTCGCAGCAGTTGTGCAATCCCACGCCGAGTCATAATATCAAGTTAGATTTTGGGAGGTTTAAGGTAGTAAAGAGGGATGATTTACCGAAGGACAGGATCAAGTTTATTATTATAGATCCTGCTGGGGATAAGGAAGTACAGAGTGGTAATGGGAATGATAGTTGGGCGATGTTATGTGTGAGTGTAAGGCCATATTTGGATGAGTTAGGGAATAGTGATGTGTATATAGAGGATGGGATAGTAGGGCAGATGGGGTTATCCAGCGCGATTGATGCGGCGTGTAGTTTGTATATACGGAATGGTCGGGTAGAGATACTGGGGATAGAGAAGGTAGCGAATGACACGACATATGAGCATATAAGGAAGGGATTGGTAGCGAGGGGCCGGTATTTGAGTATTAAGAAGAAGGGTAAATATGGCGGCAATTTGTTACTTTTGTCTCCTGAAGGCAGGGGCAAGAATTATCGCATAGAGGCGGCGTTATCTTGGCCTTTAAACAATGGGAAGTTGCATTATGTTGATGATTTATGTGATGAGGTCGTATTTTCGTTCCAGGAAGAATGCAGTAAGTTTCCGTTATGGCATGTTGATAATTTAGATTGTCTTGCTTATTTGTATGATATTTTAGCGGATCCGACTAGCACTTATATGTTTCAGACAGAGGTTGATGAGGATGACGATCTGGAGTTGGAGAACGAGTCGGTTCCGAAGTATTATTGAGACGCCAATAAGGCCTTAAATTCAATGAATTAAGGGGGTGTTTACGTAGAAGGGTACTTATACCCTTATTGAGATAGGCTTATTCTGGCCAGATAAGTATTGCGTTTCATTGTAAATAGTTGTATTGTGTATGATGAACAATCCGGGCCAGCTACGGAGTATAAATATATAGTGTGGTGATGTCATCTATATCACATGATGGCAGGACATAGCAGTTGCAAAGGCAAGTGACCCCATGTATAGGGCAAGCCGGGGGAACCTAATTTCGAAAAGGGCAAATTTCGGGATGGAAAGTAATAAACGAGCAACGTGGTATAGCACCTCCCAGACTCACCCACTGTGACGGGTACTCGATAAATTACTTGCCGATGTATTGAGAAGAGTTTCCTTCTCGTTCAGTATCCCTAAACAGATTGTGTTGGATGCCTCCATCCACATCGGGCTTGCCTCCTTGCGTCCAAAATATGAGAAAGAAAGAGACAATGGCAGGGTTGCAGATGGGTACTGGATAACTCACACGAAGGGATACTGTATGCGATAATTGTTGACATTGCTTGTAGAATAGATTAATGGGATATATAGTGCCATTAGAACTATGGAGAAGTAGATGCTTCCTGTAATGCCCAAACGATCGATCGAGTGGCTACGAAATAATATCATCCGTCTGAATATTGCTGATGACTTCACAGAAGTCGAATTGAACGCTATTGCCGGTGATGTTGTCAACGGTTATGAGATTGACACCGGGAGCCGTACTGCATGGTTTAATCAGACGGAAAAAGGTTTGAAGATAGCCAAACAGGAAGTAGAGCCAAGGATTGAAGCCTGGATGGCTAATACTAAAGACCCTTTGATTGCGATAGCCGCTAACCAGTTTGCAGCTCGGGCCGGTGGTGAGTTGATCAGAGGGAGGGATGTTGTCAAAGCACAGGTAACTGGTTCTGATCCAGACGGTTTAAAAGCCTTACGTTCTAAGCGTGTATCTGATTATATGTCGTGGTTATGCCTGGATGGGATAGTCGAGTGGGAAGCTAACACCGATCAACTGTTGAACAGTGTATCTATTACTGGTTGTTATTATAAAAAGACTTTCTATGATCCTATAGATAAATGTTTCAATTCCTACGCAATATCTCCTTTAAAGATAGTAGTTCATAACGACACCCAAAGCCTTCTTAAAGCTGCAAGGATCACAGAGGAACTTGAATTTAGCAAGAATGACGCTGTAGAACGGATCAGGGCAGAAGTTTGGTTGGATATAGAAGAAAAGATGAATAAGGACGATGACGGGTTACCTGAAAAGTTCATCGAACAGCATTGCTGGTATGACTTGGATGGTGATGGGTATAAAGAGCCGTATGTCATACTGGTTCATGTGGATTCCAGACAGATATGCAGAATCGCAGCGCGGTATAAATATGTTGGCGTTTTTGAGATAAATGGAAAAGTACAACGCATAGAGGCCAGGCATTATTATACCAAGTTCCCCTTTCTTCCTTCTCCAGATGCTACTTATCACGATATGGGTTGGGCTCATTTGTTGGGGCCTCTTGTGGAGACCAAACAGGCCATAATGAACCAGTTACATGATGCTGGAACTATGAGCAACATGGGCGGTGGTTTTATTGCGAAGGGTGCCAGAATACAAGGCGGAAAGTTAAAATTCTCGTTGAACGAATGGAAACCGGTTGAGAGTACAGGCCAGCAGTTAAGAGATGCTTTTTTCCCTAACCCTGCTAAAGAACCTAGTGCGGTTTTGTTCAACTTATTAAGTATGCTCGACCAAAAAGGTATGAAGCTGGCTAGTATTTCCGATTCTATGACCGGGGATATGCCACAAGGTAATACGCCGGCAACAACTGTTCTAGCTCTGTTGGATCAGGGCTTGAAAGTGTTTACTTCTATTCTCAGGAGGCTATACAGAGCTTCTAAGGAAGAATACAAGAAGTTGTATGAACTGATTTACGAGAATCTTTCTGATGCGGATTACCAGAAAGTATTGGACGATCCAGAGGCTTCCGTATTAAGAGACTTCTCGCCTGATGACTGCGACGTGCAGCCGGTAGCAGACCCAACCGCAGCCAGTGAAGCAATCAGGCTTGCTATTGCCAATGCTATTCATACTGCTTTACCGTCTAATCCGATGGCATTACGGTATTATTTGAAGTCTATAGGGGTAAAACAAAAAGATATAGACGAAATGATTCCACCTGTAGACCCGAAAAATCCACCGCCTGATATAAATATGATCAAAGTTCAAGCTGATATTACAGAACAAGGCGAGAAACTTAAAATCGAGCATACTCGTGTTGATAACGACACTGAAAGAGTTAAGATCGAACAGGCGTTGGTGCCACATAAGATGCTTCTTATGGAACAACAAGCACTCAAAACTAAGGCTGATGCTGAAAAAGCCTTATCTGAGGCACAGTCTAAGCAGATAATGACTAACCTGGAAATTTTCAACACGCAACTAAACTCTATGCAGCAGAATTTCGACCAACAACTAGCGCTGCTACAAAGTCAACTAGAAAGGGGCTCAAGTGGAGATACTGGAACTGGATCTGTCTTCGGAGGAACTGTCAGCGTGGAAGAAGGACAAGAGAACCCGCAAAATATTGGACTTCCTGAAAGCGGTCCGATTGGAAATAGCCCAGGACATGGCAGCGGGGCGATACCTGATGGAATCGGCGGAGGCAACAGCCTTAACGATCTACAACCAGACGGGGCTAGTGCAGGGGCTAGACCTTATACTAATGCTAGAGACCTCGCTGAAGCAGAATCAAACCCTGGAGACATGATGTAACTAACCGATATGCGCAAATAAGAAAGGAAGATCATTAGATGATTAAACCATGTGGTTATAGAGTTCTTTTGAAACCGGAAGAAGTCGAAGAGAAAACGAAAGGCGGGATAGTAATACCGGAAGCCATAAGAGATAAAGACCAATTCCGCCAACAGATCAGCACGGTAGTAGCGATTGGAGAGTTTTCTTTTCAGGACTATCCCGGGCAATGGTATAAAGTAGGAGATACGGTACTGACTAAAGAGTTTCCAGGTATTTGTGTAAAAGACAGAGATTCGGGCGAATCATACCGGCTCGTAAACGATACAGATATATTGGCGGTTTTGTAGGAGGGTACATTATGAGCAAGATACCAGTAGTAGATATAAAGGCCGAAGCAAAAAAACAGTTGGTAGGCAAGGCTAAAATAATGCAGTACGGTGGAGATCCACTG
>CAJBRY010000694.1 GCA_903958085.1 uncultured Geobacteraceae bacterium | reverse complement strand
GTGGAGCAGTACGCCGGTGTGACCCTCCCCGATACACTGTATCGTGGCCGGGGGTGTGATGCCTGCTTCGGCCTCGGAACACTTGGTCGAACCGCCATCTACGAAATAATGCCGATTGACCAGGAGCTCTGCTCGATGATCATTCGTCGCTCTCATGCCGGAGAGATCAAGGAATATGCGGTTGCACACGGCATGAAAACCCTGCGTGACGACGGCATTGCCCGCGCTGCTGCCGGTATTACCACGATAGAAGAGGTTCTGCGCGTTACCCAGGACGATTATGCCGACGTTCCGCTATAAAGCCTACAGCGCAACAGGCTCATCTGTTTCCGGCACAGTCGAGGCAGATTCCGAACGTCAGGCGATGCAGCACCTTAAAGTCAAGGGGCTGTTGCCGCGGACGGTTGTAGAAGAAGGTGCATCCGAAAACAAGGCTGCTTCTTTCTCTTTTCGTCGTGGTGTTTCGGCGGAAGATTTATCCCTGTTTACCCGTCGCCTTGCGACACTTGTGGCATCTTCTATTCCTCTGTTTGAAGCGATAGGCTCCCTATGCGAACAGGAGGAAAATGGTCCGCTCAGACAAGCTCTTGTGAGGGTGAAAGAGCGCATTGCAGAAGGAGCCTCGTTGTCACGAGCCTTGGCCGCAGAATCGAAAATATTTGGTGAAAGTTATGTCAGCATGGTTGCAGCCGGTGAAGCTGGTGGTGCACTTGACGCAGTGTTGGATCGTCTGGCAGATTTTCTTGAAGAGCAGGAGCAGGTGCGAAGCAAGGTTACGTCCGCGCTTGCCTATCCAATCCTTATGATATTCGTTGGCGGAGGAGTTATGCTATTCCTGCTGACAGTCGTCATCCCCCGTATTGTGACAATTTTTGAAGACAGCAAAGCCGCTCTGCCGCTGATAACTATAATCCTGATCAAAGCAAGCCATTTCCTTCAAGGATACTGGTGGCTTCCCACCGCATTGATTGTCGCCGCTGTTCCCATTTACCGGAAAGCTATTAAGCGTGACGACCTTCGACTGAAGCGCGATACTTTTTTGCTCCGCCTGCCAATTGCAGGGGGAATGCTTCAGCGCCTGATTCTTTCGCGTTTTGCGAGAGTTCTTGGGCTGCTACTCTCCAGTGGTGTGCCGATAATGAGGGCTTTGGAAATAACCGGTGAAGTTGTTGTCAACCGGGTATACCGTTCTTTTCTTCGTGGTGTGATGGAGGAGGTTGCACAGGGTGGGAGTCTTTCCGGGAGCCTTAAAAAAAGTCCTCTTTTCCCTCCGCTTCTAGTTCATCTTGCAGGTGTAGGTGAAAAAAGCGGCAATCTGGAAGAGATGCTCGTGAAAGCCGGCGTTACCTATGAAAGGGAGTTCAGCGCCCGTTTGACCCGTCTGATGGGGTTGATGGAACCGTTGCTGGTTCTGGCAATGGGATTGGCTGTGGGCATAGTTGTATTGGCAGTGCTGCTGCCAATATTTGAGTTAAATCAGTTGATAAAGTAGTATTTAATCTGAATTTTTGAAATAGCGCTGAACGGATTAATATCCCTCCTACGCTTTCCCCTTCAGCTTATATACATAAGCCAATACCTCTGCTACAGCTGCATAAAGTGCTTCAGGTATCGGTTCGTTCTCTTTTACCTGATCGTACAGTTCCCGAGCCAGAAATCGATTTTCCACCAGAGTGATATTATGTTCACGGGCAATTTTCTTTATTGCCTCTGCCATAATATCCATCCCTTTAGCAAGAACTATAGGTGCAGCCATCTTCTGTCTGTCATATTTTAGCGCAACTGCAAAGTGTGTGGGGTTTGTGATAACGACATCTGCCATCGGGATTATTTTGACCATACGTCGCCTGGCCGCTTGAAACTGCAATTGTTTGATTTTGCGTTTTACCTGCGGATTACCCTCCGAATCTTTAGTTTCGTCTTTGACCTCCTGTTTGGTCATCTTGAGGTTTTCGATGTAACGCCACTTGACATAAAGCATGTCGATTATGCCAAGAACAATCATAATACCGCATGTATGGGTAACAATTTTGAAGGCGATATGGCCAACAAAATTAAAGATAGTCTGAATATCAGCTTCAGCCAGAAAGGTGATATTCTGCATTTCATCGCGTACAACTCCATAAGCTATCCAGGCAACAACAGAAAGTTTAAGGAGTGACTTCAGCATTTCAACCAGGGCATCTTTGTTAAATAGTCGTCCGAAACCGTTAAGTGGATTCAGCTTGCCAAAACTTACTTTGAGCCGGGAGAGTCTGAATTCAAGCTTGCCGTCGTCCTGAACCAGATTGGAAAGAACTGAAGTTGCAATAATCGTAATAATAAGCGGAGCAAGCAGGAGTAAGATCGGAGAGCACACGTCTGAACTCCAGTCACTCTCGCGCATCTCGTATGCCGT
>CAJBRY010000693.1 GCA_903958085.1 uncultured Geobacteraceae bacterium | reverse complement strand
CGGAGTTGCCGAACTTCCTGCAGGTATTGAAATGGTAATGCCTGGTGACAACGTAGCCATGACTATCAAACTGATTACCCCGATCGCCATGGATGACGGTCTTCGTTTCGCCATCCGCGAAGGTGGCCGTACCGTCGGCGCCGGCGTCGTTGCTTCAATTGTTGAATAAATACTGATTCAGTTACGAGGACATCAATGCAGAGCCAAAAGATTAGAATTCGCCTTAAAGCTTATGACCATAAACTATTGGATGTTTCAGTCGGTGAGATTGTTGATACTGCAAAGAGAACTGGAGCTCGTGTTGCGGGTCCAATCCCTTTGCCGACTGTGATTAACAAATATTGTGTTCTGCGCGGACCTCATGTTGATAAAAAATCTCGTGATCAGTTTGAGATCAGAACACACAAACGATTGATTGACATACTTGACCCTACACAGCAGACAGTTGATGCACTCATGAAGCTGGATTTATCTGCCGGTGTTGATGTTGAAATAAAACTGTAACTGCTACTACGACTGAATAGGACTGAATATGATGAAAGGTATCATCGGAAAAAAACTGGGCATGACCCAGATATTTCTTGAGGACGGAACAAGAGTACCTGTAACAGTTGTGCAGGCAGGTCCTTGCTTTGTTGTTCAGAAAAAAACTGCTGATAAAGATGGTTATTCAGCAGTACAGGTAGGTTTCGAATCAGTTGCAGCTGCGAATGTTAATAAGCCATATCTTGGGCATTGCACGAAAGCTGGTCACGGCGTATTCAGGCATTTGCGTGAATTCAGAAATGATCAGGCTGATTCTTTGAGTGTAGGTGACGAAATAACGGTAGATCAGTTTTCAACCGATGATCTTATTGACGTGACAGGCACTAGTATTGGTAAGGGGTTTCAGGGTGTAATTAAGCGTTGGAACTTTAAGGGTGGGCGCGCCTCGCATGGTTCGCGTTTTCATAGAGCTCCAGGTTCAATTGGTGCATCAGCAACTCCTTCCCATGTCTTTAAAAACAAAAAAATGCCTGGCCAGCTTGGAAATGAAAGAGTTACTTTACAGCGTTTAAAGATAGTTAGAATAGATGCTGTTGATAATCTGCTGCTTATCAAAGGCGCAGTTCCAGGTCACAAAAATTCGATTGTTACGATTAAAAAGAGTGTAAAAGCCTAGTCTTCGGGAGTTTGTGTATGCCTTCAATAGCAGTCTATAATATGAACAAACAGCAGGTAGGTGAAGTTCAGCTGTCTGATGACGTGTTCAATGTTGAAGTAAGAGAGAGCCTAATTCACCAGGCACTCAAAATTCAGCTTGCCAATCGTAGGGCTGGCACTGTTGCTGTGAAAAATCGCTCGGCTGTGCGAGGTGGTGGTAAGAAGCCTTTTAAACAAAAAGGAACTGGCAACGCCCGACAGGGTTGTAGTCGAGCACCTCAATATCCTGGGGGTGGTGTCGCATTTGGTCCGCAACCTAAAGTTTATAGTCTTAGTATGAATAAGAAAGCCAGAGTCGCTGCTATCTGTTCAGTTCTTACTTATAAGTTGCAGACTAATAATATTACAGTTCTTGATAAAATTGAGTTTGACAAAGTATCCACTAAAGATTTCGTTGGTTTTCTTGATAAGTTTGATCTAAGTAAGTCTTTGATTGTTACTGATGAATTCAATAACAATCTTATGCTGTCAGCCAGAAATGTTGCTCACATCAAAATGCTGAAACATGATGGTCTTAATATTCATGATATGCTCAAATTTAAGCACATAATATTCACTCAGGGCTCTGTGCAATCAACAGAAGGAGTATTGCAAAAATGAATATTTACTCCGTAATAATTAAACCACATGTAACGGAAAAAACATCTTTAGGTTCTGATTCATCCAATACTGTAGCGATAGTTGTTGATAAAGAAGCAAACAAGATTGAGATCAAGCAGGCTGTAGAGAATCTGTTCAAAGTTAAAGTTGCTGATGTTCGCACAGTAACCGTAGCCGGCAAGGTTAAACGTTCCGGCAAAACTTATGGCAAACGTTCCAACTGGAAAAAGGCTTATGTTACGCTCCAGGAAGGGCAATCAATAGATTTCTTTGAAGTCTAACTAATACGTTTGGGGTTCACAAATGGCAATCAACAGCTATAATCCAACTTCAGCTGGACGTAGACATCAGACATGTTCTGCGTTCGATGAAATAACAAAAACAACACCTGAAAAATCTCTGCTTGTTTCTTTGAAAAAGAGTGGCGGCAGAAATTCAAACGGTAGAATTACATCACGGCATCAAGGTGGCGGTCACAAACAGAAATATCGTATTATTGATTTTCGGCGTGACAAACGAAGCATTCCCGCGACTGTCGCAAGTATCGAATACGATCCGAATCGAAGCGCTCGTATCGCTTTACTTAATTACGCTGATGGAGAAAAGCGTTATATTCTTGCTCCATTAGATCTGAAAGTAGGCGATGTAATTATCAGTGGTCCCGAAGCAGATATTAAGCCAGGCAATTCTTTGCCATTGCGCTCAATTCCACTCGGTACTGTTATTCACAACATTGAGTTAAAGATTGGAAAAGGTGCTCAGTTAGCGAGGTCTGCTGGGACGTTTGCTCAGCTCATGTCAAAAGAGGGTAAATATTCTCAAGTTAAGCTTCCATCAGGCGAAGTACGTTTAGTGCTACAAGACTGTTATGCAACAATCGGTCAGGTTGGCAATACCGATCATGAAAATGTAAATATTGGTAAGGCTGGACGATCACGCTGGCTTGGCAGACGCCCTAAGGTTCGAGGTGTAGCAATGAATCCTGTTGATCATCCTCATGGCGGTGGTGAAGGTAGAACGTCTGGCGGTCGTCACCCTGTAACTCCTTGGGGCATACCGACTAAAGGCTACAAAACTCGCACAAATAAAACTTCTGATCGCTTCATTATTAAGAAGCGTAGTAAATAATTAGTTGAGAGGCTGAGATATTATGGCACGTTCGATAAAAAAAGGTCCTTTTATTGATGACCACCTGAATAAAAAGGTTCTGGCTGAAGGTCCTAATTCTAAAAAAATAATTAAGACCTGGTCTCGTCGCTCAACTATCAGTCCTGACTTTATTGGCTGTAGTTTTGCTGTACACAATGGTAAAAAGTTTATACCTGTTTTTGTGACTGAAAATATGGTTGGACATAAAATGGGCGAATTTGCCCCGACTAGAACGTTTCATGGTCATGCTGCTGATAAAAAGAGCAAAGTCAAGAAGTAGTAAGGGAGCTTATAAATGGAATCCAACGCTAAACTCTCATCTGTCCGCCTCTCACCACGCAAGACACGTCTTGTTGTAGATCTTGTTCGTGGCAAAGGCATTCAAGATGCGCTGAATACATTAAAGTTTATGCCTCAGCCTTCTGCAAAGCTTATATCAAAGCTTCTTAAGTCTGCTGTTGCAAACGCAGAGCAAAAAGGTGTATCTGATGTGGATAGGCTTTTTGTTAAATCAATTTTTGTTGATGGTGGGGCTGCACTGAAGCGTTTTGTTCCTCGTGCAATGGGGCGTGCCAGCAAAATTCGTAAACCTACTAGTCATATTGCTGTAACCCTTTCAGACTCGAAATAGTTTTATTACGTGGAGGTGTAGGTTGGGACAAAAAATAAATCCGATTGGTTTTAGGCTCGGTGTTACAAAAACTTGGGATTCAAAGTGGTATGCAGAGGCAGACTATGCAAAGTTGTTGCATGAGGACCTTGCAATCAGGAAATTTCTTAAAAAGCGCCTGTACAGTTCCGGCGTTTCTAAAATAGAAATAGAACGTGCTGCTAACAAGTGTAAGATAAATATTTTTACTGCTAGACCTGGTCTTATTATTGGCAAAAAAGGGTCAGAAGTAGAAACTATAAAAAAAGAACTTGCTCAGATTTCATCGAAGGAAATTTTTATAACTATAAATGAAGTTCGCAAACCTGAGCTGGATGCTCAGCTTGTTGCTGAAAATGTTGCTTTGCAGTTGGAACGGCGCATCGCTTTTAGAAGAGCAATGAAGAAGAGTGTAACATCAACGCTTAAGTTCGGTGCCAAAGGCATTCGCATTACATGTTCAGGTCGTTTGGGTGGGGCTGAAATGTCCCGTACTGAGTGGTATCGTGAAGGTCGAGTGCCACTTCATACATTGCGCGCTGATATTGATTATGGTTTTGCTGAGGCAAAAACAACTTATGGTTTGATTGGTATTAAAGTGCTGATTTTCAAGGGTGAAATACTCCCTGGTAAGTAGTATTTATTTTGCACAAATAGGAGCAAGCATCAATGTTAATGCCGAAACGGGTAAAACATAGAAAACAGATGAAGGGGCGTATGTCCGGAAAGCCTTGCAGAGGGATTGAACTCTCTTTTGGTGAATACGGTCTTCAGGCTACTGAATGTGGGTGGCTTGATTCTCGTCAAATTGAAGCGGCTCGTATTGCTATGACGCGTTATATTAAAAGGGGTGGCAAGATCTGGATTCGTATTTTTCCAGACAAGCCCTTGACCGCTAAACCTGCAGAAACTAGGATGGGTAAAGGTAAGGGTTCTCCTGATTCTTGGGTGTGTGTCATAAAACCTGGAGCAGTGTTGTATGAAATGGAAGGCGTCACAGAGGAAATTGCCCGTGAGGCGCTGAGGTTGGCTGCTCATAAACTGCCCCTTTCAACTAAGTTTATTTCAAGGGGAGATATCCATGAAGCCTAATGACCTTAGAAAAATATCAGCTGATGATTTACGTAAAAAACATTCTGAGACTACTCAGGAACTTTTCAACTTAAAATTTCAGCTTCATACAGGTAGATTAGAAAATACTTCCAAGCTCAAGAGTCTTCGTAAGAATATTGCCAGAATCAATACAATTCTCACCGAGAGTAAAGTAGAGGGAGTATTAAAATGAGTGAGCGCGGTCACAGAAAAACTCAGGTAGGTGTTGTTGTCAGTGATAAAATGGAAAAGACCGTAGTTGTTAAGGTCGATCGTCTTGTCAAGCACAGTGTCTACAGTAAGTATATTAAGCGTAGCGTTAAATATAAAGTACATGATGAGCTTAATAGTTCGAAAGTTGGGGATCGTGTTCAGATTATTGAGTGTCGTCCTTTAAGCAAGGATAAACGTTGGAGTCTTAAGCAAATTATCGAAAGCATCTCTTAGCATAGGGAGTATCATCTAATGATTCAAATGCAGACAGTACTGGATGTAGCTGACAACTCTGGTGCAAAAAAGTTATTTTGCATTAAGGTTCTTGGTGGCTCTAAAAGAAAATATGCAGGTGTCGGTGACATTATTGTTGCTTCTGTTCGTGAAGCGCTGCCGAATTCAAAGGTTAAGAAGGGTGATGTTGTCAAAGCTGTAGTTGTTAGAACAGCAAAAGCTTTAGGTCGCCCAGATGGATCTTACATTAGATTAGATGATAATTCAGGCGTTGTCATTAATAATGCTAAGGAACCGGTTGGTACTCGTATCTTCGGTCCGGTTGCCAGAGAACTGCGTGCCAAAAAGTTTATTAAGATTATT
>CAJBRY010000692.1 GCA_903958085.1 uncultured Geobacteraceae bacterium | reverse complement strand
TGAGCTCCGGGTTCGGGTAGGTGAGAATCGTACGGATCATTTGCGTAACATATCCTTGATTGAAGTTATAAAGCGGTAATGATACTATTTCACAGTAATAAAATCAATTTTCATCTTGTGCAGAAAAGCGAGGTGCTGATATGACTGAACCGATAAGAGGCGTTAGTAGTTCATTGGGGGCTACAGGTGGAAGCAGTCATAGCGGCGGCGGGCTTGCAGGGGATCACAAAAAAAGAGGTCCGATGGTGCCCCATGACGATCTGGTGGAGATTTCTAAAGACGCTCGTGAACGTTCTGCAGGGAAGGTTAAGAAAGGCATCCTGGAATATTTAAAGGAGCTTTTTGGCTGAAAGAAAAAACTCAGTTAAAGAAGCTTTTGTCCTTTTCGTATGCTTCGGTGAAGCACTCAAGCAGATCTTCTATGTGCTGTTCACTCAATCCAAGCTTCTGTACAGGTATTGTTTGCATAAGATCCAATTCGTCGTTGGGTTCGCGAATGCCGATTCCAACCTTATGGCACATAAGATTTGCCAGGCCGACAACGCAGGCCAGGTCAATCTGGTAGGCATCCTCATCTTCGGAGAATGAGGGAGCATGATGGTTTAGTACGGCATACATGAGCATATCCGGAAAATTCCATTTTTTTATTACCAGGCCACCAACTTCTGAATGCGTATAGTTGTAAACCTGTCTTTCAGCTTCTTCAAATGTTATCCCGTCATTGTAGCATCTCTGCATTGCATCCTGAAACTGCGTACTATTCATGGTGTTCATAATGATTTTGCCTATGTCGTGGAAAAGACCACCAAGAAAAGCCTCTTCTTCACTCACTAAGCGTGTCTTTTTTGCGATTATTCTGGCAGCCAGGCCGGCACCGAAGGAGTGTTCCCAAAGCATTTTCTCTGTTAGTCCGTACGGTTGATAAACCTGTTTGACTGATGCTGCAACGACAAGACTCTTAAGCGTGCCGAAGCCGAGAACAACTATTGCGTGGGAAAGTGTCTGAATCTGACGTTGGCAGCCATAGAAAGAGGAGTTTGAAATTTTAAGCACGCGGGCAGCGACAGCAGGATCGGATGCTACAACTTTGGCTAATTCTTCAGCTGTTGCGCTTTCGCTCTCAATAAGCTGCATGACCTTTGTAGCAACTACCGGTATTGTCGGCAGGTCGCTGGCGGTCATGATCATTACTTCTAATTCTCTGTTCATCTCGTCCCCGTATTGCATGACTATTACAGTTGCAAGTTTACCATAAGGCAAATCTGACTGACGCCATTATCCACATACTGCGGTAAATAATCAAGCATTTAGCCTAAATTATTGAAATATTGTAAAGTGGTGTGTATAATCCCGTCGCACTATCGAAAGAAATCAAGGAAATAACAGTCCATGAAGATTATGCAGACATACCTGCTGCTGTTTATTGCAGTACTTCTTTTTGCCCAATCAGGGTGGGCTTCCGGCGCTGCTTCGTGCAAAGAAACGCTCAAAATGCTTGATACTCTGGATAGTATTCGAGATGAGGCGAAGTTGCGGCAGGCTGAGGCAAAAATCATTTCGCAGTGTCCCGATAGCGCTGCAGCTCATTTTGTCAATGCAC
>CAJBRY010000691.1 GCA_903958085.1 uncultured Geobacteraceae bacterium | reverse complement strand
GATCTTAATACCATTACGGACTCCCCAATATACACCTACAGCTATAATGCCGTATTTCATGCTGTAGTACAGGTTTTTTTGGGTAAAGAGTTGCTTGTAGACTTTAATCACCAGTACGGCCTTTACCCCCACTTTATTGAGCCGATATTTAGCGTAACCGGTCTTAGTGTACTGAAATTTTCGATTCTGATGGCTCTATTGATGGGCGTTTCTCTCGCAAGTCTATACTGTTTTATGAAATCAGTAATTCAGCAAAGGATAATTGCCTCATTAAGTTTTATTTCATTGATATACTATTGTTACTTCTTTGGCCGAATCGATTTTAATCCTGCAGAGTATTATTATCAATATCATCCGATACGATTTCTGTTTCCGTGTCTGGCAATTTTTCTGACATACCGATATCTTTCTGCAACAAATCGTAGACTGTATTACCTCTCTTTTGTTCTCTACTCTATAGCCTTACTATGGAACTTCGACTCAGGATTTGTCGTATTTTTTTCCTGGTTGCTGCTGTTATTGTACACGGAATGCAGCAAATTTTGTTTTCGTAATATGATCCGTCATATTTTTTTATCCGGAATTATTGCCATCTCTGTAGTAGCCGTTTTTGCAATATGTTTGCGTATTAGATATGGTCAATTCCCTGATATTTTTGCAGCGCTTGACTATCAGAAGCTTTTTTACATGTATGGCTATTATATGCTTCCAATGCCTCCTTGGCATCCATGGATTATACTCCTTGGCATCTATGCATCTGGTTTGCTTTACGGAATCATACGATTACTTGAAAATAATATTTCAATCAAATCATCGATGTTTTTCTTTCTTTCTGTTCTGGGAGTTGGGCTTTTCAGCTATTATCAGGGGAGAAGTCACGACCTATGCCTTTTACCTGTAGGTTATCCGGCCTTTATTATTGTGGCACTCTTTACAGATATGCTGGTTAAAAAGGTAAATATTTTTAACTTTATAGGTGACAAGATAAATTTGACACTGATATTGTTTCTCATCATATATATCAGCCTCTCATTTGTATATAACGTCCCGGGAATAATTTCGACGATCAGTATGCGTTTAAAACCATTATTTACTTTGCAGCAGAGTGATGTAGCTAGAAATGCAGACTTTGTTAAACAACATACTACACCCGGAGAAGAGGTACTTATATTGACTCAACTTTCCGGTGTGTATTCACTAGCTGCACAAGCCGCATATCCGATAAATGTACCTGGAACAACAGAACTGGCACTAAAAAGTGACTATCTAATAATATCTGACTACCTAGACAAGAGAGCACATAAGGTTGTTGTTGATAGTTACTATGCTCCTTTTGTAATAAAGAGCAGCAAGAGGTTGAAAATCAGTGCAGTGAATGCACAAAATACAATGTTTGTCTTTGAAAAACAGTAGCAGCGTTAAACCAGAGTGGTATTGAATATGAACATTTTGCTTACAGGATCAACTGGATTTATCGGAAAAAATATCAAGGATTTTTTTTCTGATAAGTACACAATTATTTCACCGTCACGCAAGCAACTCGACCTTACTGATGAATCTGCGGTATCTCGTTTTTTTTCTGCTGAATGCATTGACGTTGTTATTCATGGGGCCGTCAAACCAGGACATCGCAATACACAGGATTCTTCAAACCAGTTGTACGTCAATACTCGGATGTTTTTCAATTTGTTACGAAACGCAGACTCTTTCGGAAAAATGATTTTTATTGGATCCGGTTCAGTTTACGATGTTAGAAACACGCTCGTCAAGGTGAGTGAGGACTCTTTTGGCACATACATTCCTGCTGATGAACATGGATTTTCAAAATATATTATTGCTAAACATCTGCAAGAGCTTAAAAACGTAATTGAATTAAGAATCTTTGGAATATTTGGCAGATATGAAGATTATG
>CAJBRY010000690.1 GCA_903958085.1 uncultured Geobacteraceae bacterium | reverse complement strand
GAACTCTATGGACAATCAGAATCGACCCGGTTCAGCTGGAGCAGATCATTATGAACCTGGCTGTAAATGCCGGTGATGCAATGCCCAACGGTGGAACGCTGAATATTGAGACTGCAAATTATCTTACTAAAGAAAAGGAGAACCTAAACACCGGTTATCCGCATGGCGAATATGTCATGCTTTCAGTCAGCGATACCGGGACAGGGATTGATGACGAGATATTAAAACATATATTTGAACCATTTTTCACCACCAAGAAGCTAGGTAAGGGCACTGGACTGGGATTGGCAACGGTGCATGGAATTGTTGCGCAGAATGGCGGTTACATTGAAGTGGAGAGCTCAACCTTTTGCGGCACTACCTTCAGGATTCTATTTCCGCGCTGCGCTGAGGTGCTTCAGGAAGTTGAATCTGTCGGGGCTGAATTATTAACCTGCAATGCTTCTATTCTCCTTGTGGAAGATGATGAAACTCTTCGTAAAATGACCTCCAAAATGCTTGAGCGTCTCGGATTCAGCGTAACTCAATGCGACTCCCCGCACCAGGCAATAGAGTGCTGTAAAAAGTTGGAATCAAGTTTCGACCTTATTTTAACAGATGTTGTCATGCCGAAAATGAACGGCAAAGAGATGGTTGAGCAGATTATGAAATTTAAGAAAGACCTTAAGGTTTTGTATATTTCGGGATATTCAAATGAAATCATCAGCCAGAAGGGATTGCTCCTGGAAGATATTAACTTTATCCAGAAACCGGTCAGTTTGAATGATCTGATGAAGAAAATAACAGAAATTCTGAATATTTGAAAACAGTCCGGAGGATAATGATCATGGCACAAATACTGATAATTGAAGACGACAGCCAACTGCTCCAGTTGCTTGATGTGGCTTTTAGAAAACACGGACACTCCGTGACTACGGCATTAAACGGCGAGAAGGCGCTTGCCATAATTAAGGCTAAGTCTATTGATGTTGTGATTACTGATATCATCATGCCTGATTTTGATGGCCTTGAGTTACTGAACGCGCTTGCGGAAATACACCCTCGCCCGACTGTTATTGCCATGTCAGGTGGTTCACAACGAATTGACTCAAATCTTATGCTTGCTACTGCAAAACATTTGAAGGCAGATATGCTTATACCAAAGCCGGTGACGCCATCACAATTGCTGGAAGCAGTGGATAAAGTGCTCCAAAAGGATCTCTAATCCAAGCGGCATTATGGTAAGTTAGATGCAAAATTTTCTATGCAATAGGAGACTTCTGCAAATGAAAACAGGTTGGTTTGTACGCGGTGATATTGACGGTTTTTTCGGGCTGTTTGTAGATAATCTGCTCCAGTTAATGCTAATCGCGGTGCTCTGCAGCAACGTATGCGGTATGCCGCCTGAACTAGTCTATGGCAGGATACTTCCGGGTGCTGCGCTATCAATCCTGTTCGGGAACGTGTTTTACACCTGGCAGGCACGAAAACTTGCAGAAAAGACAGGGCGAACCGATATTACCGCTCTGCCATACGGTATAAATACAGTCAGCCTTATTGCTTTCGTATTCCTGATTATCGCTCCGGTATATTTTGCGACGAAAGATCCATACTTGGCCTGGCAAGCTGGCCTGTTTGCGTGTCTTGTCAGCGCTGTGCTTGAAATTATCGGGGCTTTTGCTGGAGACTGGCTCCGTGCACATACGCCTCGCGCCGCCCTCTTGTCCTCACTGGCCGGAATCGCCATAACTTTTATCTCGATGGGTTTCGTGTTTCAGATTTTTGCCATGCCGGCAATTGCAATTATTCCGGCACTGTTCGTACTTTTTGTTTATGGCGGAAAGATAAAACTGCCGCTCGGTCTTCCCGGAGGTTTTATCGCCGTAGCGCTGGGCGTTACTATTGGTTGGGTTCTCAGGTGGTGCGGTTACCCTTTATTTCAGCCGATTCAGGAGTCGTACCGTTTTGCCGTCCATATTCCTCAGTCGGCAATTTCAGATATGCTGACATTTCTGATCAACGGGGAGGGGTGGAAATACTTTTCAGTCATCTTCCCGATGGCGCTCTTTAATCTGATCGGCTCGCTCCAAAATCTGGAAAGTGCCGAGGCGGCTGGAGATCGCTATGACACCCGTTCGTCTCTGCTGGTTAATGGCTTCGGTTCTATTGTCGCAGCATGCCTGGGAAATCCTTTTCCTACGACTATTTACATCGGACATCCTGGGTGGAAGGCCATGGGAGCAAGGTGGGGCTACTCGATCTTAAATGGCGTTGTGATAACGATCCTATGTCTGATCGGCGGAGTGACACTGGTGCTTAAAGTGGTTCCGATGGAGGCTATGATCGGTATACTCCTCTGGATTGGACTGATCATCACTGCCCAAGCGTTTCAGGAAGTACCCAAGAAGCATAGCGCTGCGGTGGCACTTGGCCTAATGCCTGCCCTGGCGGCATGGGCGCTGCTTATCATTGAAACAACTCTGCGCAAAGCCGGTGTGACTCTGTACGATATAGCGGCTAAATTCGGCGGCGACCTGTATATTTATGGCATAATCTCGCTAAGTCAAGGTTTCATGATTACCTGTATGTGTCTATCAGCAATGATGGTGTTTGTAGTTGAAAGGCGATTCCTGAAGGCATCCCTTTGGATGATTGTCGCCTCGGTACTTTCATTCTTCGGAGTTATACATGCGTATGTGCTAACTCCGACAGGTGTACAGAACAACTTCGGTTTTGGCGTCGCTAATTCGTTTGCTCTGGCCTATCTGCTTTCCTCCCTGTTGCTGGTTGTTCTTCATTTCTATAGCCATGGTACCGGAATTGAGAGTGGGACAGTTGAATAAAGCAAATGCTACCGGTTAGAGTTGTGCGGAATTCTTCGAAATGAACAGTCTCTATGCTAAAATTCTGAAATATTTTGCAAAGGGTGAGTCGATATCTTTGCGAATTGTTCTATTTCGTATGCTTTGCGTTTTGATTGCTTTTCTCTGCATTTTTCTCGTTATCCCTTCAAACATGCTGCAACAGGTTTCGCCCTATCTAAATCCGGTTGTAGCTGTATATTCCATACTTATTCTCATCATATACCGCGTTTCCCGAAGCGGAAAACATTTAGTAAAAACGATGTATCTCCTTACTCTGCTCCTTCTAAACATCAGTTGGTTTCTTAATGGAGGGTCAACCGGCAGCATAAGCTATTTTTATTTAACTGCCGTGATATTCCCGCTTATCCTGTTCAGTAGCTTAACCAGAATCTGCATGCTTCTGATTATGATATTGAATTTTACGGCGCTTATAATTATAGAGCAGAACTTTCCAGGAATAATTGTACCATTCATCTCAATCAATGATCGATACCTTGACCTTTTGACCGGATTTGCTGTGAGCACCTTGATCAGTGCAATTATCTACTGGCTTATAATTTCTGGCTACGACATCAAATTGTTAGACCATGAACGGTCAGAAAAAGAGCTTAATGATTATAAATTAAACCTGGAAGAATATGTTCAGGATAGAACCATCCGGCTTCAGGAGAGCGAGGAACGCTTCCGCTCTCTTGTAGAAAATATCAACGATATCGTCTTTACACTGTCTCCTGAAGGATATTTTAGCTATGTGTCACCCAATTGGAAGGAAGCGTTTGGATATGAACTTTCAGAAACATTAGACCACCCATTTGCTCCTTTTGTACATCCAGATGATGTTGCCGGATGCCAGGCCGCTTTGCAACAGGTTATGGCTACCGGCGTAAGTCAGGGTGAAGTCGAATATCGTGTGATACGCAAAGATGGCACAACGGTCTGGTATGCAGCAAGTGCTTCTCTCGCCCGGAATGCGGCTGGCAATGAACTGGAATTTCTTGGGGTAGGACGTGATATCAGTGAGCGCAAAAAGGTTGAAGAAGAAAAGCAGCTATTTGAGCAACAGTTTCTGCAGGCCCAAAAACTTGAGAGTCTTGGGATTATGGCAGGAGGGATAGCTCACGACTTTAATAATCTGCTTCAATCAATGCTTGGAAACTTGGAGTTGGCCGTTAGTGGACCGGAAGCGGATCCAGGCCTTCGGGAGCATCTGTCAACTGCATTGATTGCTGGCAGACAGGCAGCTGAACTAACCAACTTAATGCTGACTTATGCAGGTAAGGGAGCAATGTACAAAAAATCTCTTAACCTGAATGTAACCGTCAGAGAAAATATCAGCATATTGAAAAGTGCTGTAACCACGGCCATGAATTTGGAATTGGCATTATTCGAAGAGTTGCCGGAAATATATGCGGATACAGCTCAAATTCAACAGGTAGTAATGAATTTGATCACAAACGCTGCTGAATCAATTGAAAAACCGCCCGGTGTCATCATAGTTACTACAGGTATCATGGAGTGCAGTCATTCTGATCTTGCTTCAAGCCTTGTGAATGAAAAAACGGAACCGGGGCAATTCGTTTCATTGGAGATATGTGATAACGGTTGCGGTATGAATCAAGAGACACTTGCTCGTCTCTTTGACCCCTTCTTTACAACCAAACTTGCTGGACGTGGTCTGGGAATGTCGGCCGTACTCGGAATAATCAAATCACATGGCGGGGCATTGTTTGTTGAAAGTGAACCTAGCAAGGGAACAAGATTCAGGGTGTTGTTCCCTGTCATGGAATCCGTTTCTTCAATTGATAATGCTGAAGTCTCTGACGCCATGTCATATATAACAGGCTCTAAAGATGATCAAAGGTACGGTATTGTTCTGGTTGTTGACGACGAAAAGAGTGTTCTCAGAACCTGTGCCAATATGGTCAGATTCTGTGGTTTCGAGGCAATAACCGCAACCAGTGGAAACGAAGCCATCAACAAATTTCGTAAAAATATCGACTCAATAGATGTAGTGCTGATGGATCTGACTATGCCGAATATGGATGGCTTAACTGCTATGAGCGCAATCCGTGATATCAAGCCGGATGTTAAAGTGCTTCTTGCCACTGGCTTCAATGAAGAGGAATTGAGTAGACGCATCTTAAACAATCCCCCCTCAGGCTTTGTGCGCAAACCGTACAGCATGGCAACTATTAAATCTGAACTTCATAATTTAATGTCGAATAGAATTTCTACACCTGCTTAACCACACATCAACCCAATGTTCGAACTGTAACAATCCCAAGCCAGGTAAAGAGGATGCATACCGCAACGCTTGCTAGAATGTTTGAGAATGCAAGCATGACCTGTCCATCTTCCAGCAAGGTAAAAGTCTCGTAACTAAAGGTAGAAAAAGTAGTAAGGCCACCAAGAAACCCGACCGTCAAACCTAGGCGCAGAGTGTCAGAGATCAGAGTGCTTCGCAGTCCCGCCTCCATTATCAAACCAATAAAATAGGCGCCAATGATATTGACAACCAGGGTTCCGTATGGGAAGGAGCGTCCGAGAAAATTATGGAGCCATCCTGAGAGGTAATAACGGGTAAGTCCGCCGCCGGCACAAAACAGCGCTATTGTAGCGGCTGTTTTCAACTATATTTCTCCAGAACACATCAAGTTAAAGATCTTCGCCCGTTGTTGTAAGAACGAGCTTGCCATGCTTAACCCCTTTAACGCCGATTAGTTCATTGGCAATCTGCTTGATCTCTTTTACAGAACTTCGGATTATCAGTACTTCAAGGCAGTTATGTGCATCCAGATGAACATGTAGAGCAGAGATAATCTGGTCGTGATGGGAGTGCTGATGTTCCGTCAGTTTGTCTGAAAGATCGCGAACATGATGATTGTAAACCAGCGTAACGGTGCCAACCGCTTCAAGATCTTCAGAACCGAGTCTTTCCTCAACGAGCGATGCCCGTATAAGATCACGAATTGCCTCAGACCGGTTCATATAGCTCTTCTGCTCTATTAACTGATCAAAATTTGCCAGCAGTTTTTCATCCAGAGAAATACCAAATCTTACCGTGTTTCCCATGGCAACTCCTTGAATTTAATAGCTATATTTTCTAGTTTATCTTTGACGGAACAACAGGCTTCCAACTGCTACGAGGGCGAATCCTGCCAGAATAGATATTTTCCCATAAAGAGAGACTCCGGAGGCCGTCGCGGCAATCCCCCATGACTGGGCGAGAGCCCCTCCGATGAACATACCAATAACAACCAGTCCGGCGTCTGCGTCACCTTCACCGGCCTTGATCAATTGCCTGAAAGGACAGCCACCAATCAGTACAGAAATCCAGCCTACCATACCCATTCCCAGAAAACTCCAGATATACTCAAGATGAGCCCCCGGCTGACCGTAAAGTCCAAAATTGAACCGACCGGTTACCATATTTGCCACTAATGCAGCTGCAATAAATGCCAACAATCCCCACAGAGCGGGGACTCTCAAACCCATCATCATAAAATTTCGTATGCTGCCGGTAATACAAAAGCGGCTTCTCTGGGCTAACCCTCCAAGTACCAGGCCTGAAGACAAAGACACAAGCCATGGTGCATACTGAGCTCCACCCCCCTGAAAGGAAAATAACAGAAAACCGGGGCGAACCATAAAAAATACCAGTAATATTAAGAAAAAAGCTGGTATCAACAGACTCCCGCTTGACCTGGCTTTTGACTGTGCAGCAAGCTCAACTCCGTGAGCCAGTCCTTTAAGTCCAATCCATACACCGGCAATCAACCCCGCAACGCCGGCTACTGAACTCATATCTCCGGCCGTAAGGCGCAGCAGTAATTTAATTGGACATCCAATAAATACTGCACAGCCAAAGATCATGAAAATTCCAAGAAACAGACGGGTTAATGGGGAACTCCCCCCGCGTGATTTAAAATCGCGGAAAGCAACTGCACTCAGCACTGCCCCAAGGACAAAACCGATAAGTTCCGGTCTCAGATACTGCATCCGCTGATTATCATGAAGTCCCAAAGCTCCGGCACTGGTCTCAATAAAGCAGGATACACAGATGCCTGAATTTTCTGGATTCCCCCAGACTGCCAGCATTACACCGAGCGCACCGAGCAAAAGTCCGGATGTCATAACCAGCCAGAATTCACGATTACGCAACATCTATTCGCACCCTCCGGCCAGTCGGCTTTTCAGATAATTAATTTTTTGGCGGGAAACGGCAAGCGAGCTGTTATCAGGACTGGAAGAGGCACGTTTGCTAATGGTTTTCAAGCCTTCATCGACAAGGCGCTGTATCTCAACTCGTCTCGAAAGGGGACTTTTGGCGTCAACATAATCACCATTCAGCTTTACACCGGCTACATATGAGGATACAGCTTCATCAAATGCACCCATATTAATTAATATCTCTCCCTGAAGAATATGGCCATGAGCTTCTGCAGGATATTTCCTGATTAATTCATCAAGTTTAAGAAGGGCTGTAGGGTTGTTACCCTCTTTATGCAGAACCTCTACCGGTGCATATAGTTTGGCAATCAACTCCATACGCGCTCTATTGGCGAGTTCACGATCCAATGATTTGTTTGATGCTGTGGTGCGTTTACTATCTGCAACGTTACTGTCTTTATAGATCAGCGTTGATGCAGATATTATTAAAACTATCAAGAGCAGCCAGCAAATTTTATCAAATGAATCTTTAAACATTATTGATTCTCAGTATTTCTGATAAGGGGGCATATTAACGCGCTTTGCCATGTCGCGTATCGAATCGTAATCACTGTCTAACAACTCTTCATAGCCATCAATCCAGGCTGCCTTCATTACTTTAAGTTGCTCGCCGTCAACCATAGCAGTATCGGTAGCCTTTAAATTCATCAGTGCATCCCTTACCTTTTTTACCAATGCCTGTTCCGTTCCCTTGGCTACGGCAAATGTACAATAAGGAATCGGTTTACTCTGGGCAAGGATAACAAAATCATCAGCGGCGATTTTACCGTCTCGAGTCATGTTTTCCAGATCCATTACCGGAGCCGCGCCAACATCGTACATCCCGTAAAGCACGCCATAAATAAGCTTTTCGTGTTTATATGAACCTGGTGGAATTGTATAGGAAAGGTCGTTTTCAGGGTTTATCCCGGCTGCCAGCATCAGGTCATATTCAGCAAGGTAACCGGTCGGTGCAAGCATCGGTCCGAATGCCAGTTTTTTGCCTTTAATGTCGGCTAGTTTTTCAATGCCGCTCCCTTTTCTGGCTATAATCGCCCCGGCAGTACGAGAGCCGAGTTTGCCTCGTTTTTCAGACGCCAATAGCTGAGCACCCTGATTCTCTTTAAGAATTACATATAAAATTGAATTCGTATGTGTAAAAGCAAACTCCCCGGCTTTAAAACGTTTTTCAAAGTCATGAGTATCTACCGGCACCATTACAAAATCTACTCCGACTTTATCGGACAGGTATTTTGTAAGAGGGAGAAACCTCTGAGTTGTTTCCTGTTCACTATTGCAAAGCATGTAACCAATCTTTACGACCTGGCGTTTCCCCTCACTCTTGCATCCTGAAAATGCCAATAAAGATAAGATTGCCAGGCTGAGTGTAATAATTCGATTTATCTTCATGTTCAATATTTTCCTGTTCGGTTTGATATGAAAATCATCAAGGCTTGAGTTTGTTTACGCAGGGAATG
>CAJBRY010000689.1 GCA_903958085.1 uncultured Geobacteraceae bacterium | reverse complement strand
TTGGAGAACCGTTTGAGATCGTTTTTCGTGGGCACGCTAAGGAAGAGTGTCAAAATGTCAGGATCGGATTTGGCATAAGATGCAGGCAGATTGGATGGCTTTTTACCTCTCACCAAATATACAATGGCCTTCCCGACACACTGCCTCAAGGTGTCTCCGAATTTCGGGTGAGGTTAGACCCTAATTTTTTAGCACCCGGATATTATGAGGTAGGGATTGCTGCAGATGGTACTGCCAAAATTGCTGATTATATAAATGATGATGCAATTTCATTTCAAATATTAGATGCACCCTATAGTGAGTCTAATCAGTGGAGATCTGCCATTAATACAGGTTTGGTTCACTATCCGTGCAAATGGAGTATGTCTGCCCCAGCAAATACTGATGGCTCAGAGTAATTACGGATAAATAGTCCATTTATGTATGGAGGAAAATTGACAACAAATATCTTGATAACCGGCGGTGCGGGCTACCTTGGCTCAATTCTTTCCGAGCACCTTCTTGATCACGGGTGCAGAGTGACTGTACTCGATAAACTCATTTATGGAGAACAGAATCTCTTTCATCTTTGTTCAAATTTAAATTTTGAGTTTGTTTTTGGAGATGTGCGAAATGAGAAACTGATCGCATCACTGATATCCAGTACAGATGTGATCATTCCACTTGCGGCCATCGTTGGCGCTCCGGGATGCGATCTGGACCCGCTTACGGCTACTTCCGTCAATCTCGATGCCATTCGGATGATCAACCGCCTGCGCAGCCCATCGCAACTTATCATTTATCCAACTTCAAACAGCGGTTATGGCACACAGTCTGGAGAAGTCTTCTGTACCGAAGAAACACCTCTGGAGCCAATCTCCCTCTATGGCCGTACCAAATGCAGTGCAGAGGCAGCAGTGCTGGATTCCCCCAACTCCATAACCCTTCGGCTGGCGACTGTCTTCGGTATGTCCCCGCGTATGAGAATGGACTTGCTGGTAAACCATTTTGTGTATGCCGCACTTTCTGACCGCTATCTGGTCATCTTCGAGAAGAATTTCAAGCGCAATTATATCCATATCCGCGATGTAGCAGATTGCTTTATCCATTGCATTGAAAATTCTGCTGCCATGGTCGGTCGGCCCTATAATGCGGGTCTCGACAATGCCAACCTGTCCAAGGAAGAACTGGCTCTTAAGATTCAGGAGCATGTTTCTGATTTTTATGTTCATTTCTCTGAGATCGGCAGTGATCCGGATAAGCGTAATTACATTGTTTCCAACCAGCGCCTTCGGGAAGCAGGATTCGAGGCCAGGCGCGGACTTGACGATGGTATCCGAGAACTGATAAAGGGATATCGTATGCTCGGTCGTTTACCCCGTAAGAATATCTGATGGATAATCTCTCCGATATAACTGCTGTTATATTGGCTGGTGGTATGGGGCACCGCCTTCGGGAGGCAGTCTCCGACCGTCCCAAGGTGCTGGCGGATGTTGATGGAAGGCCCTTCCTGGCATACCTGTTGGACAATCTGGCTGATGCCGGCGTCAGCCAGATTGTACTCTGTACTGGCTATCTGGCTGAACATGTGAGGGATAGATTTGGCAACTGCTACCTGGGGATGGAATTAGTCTATTCCAGAGAGATTCAATCACTGGGAACAGGCGGGGCAATCCGGCTGGCACTTCCATTGATATCAACTAACCCTGTTCTGGTGATGAACGGCGATTCGTTTTGCAATGCAGATTTAGGATTGTTTTTCAAACAACATTTGGCCGCTCATGCAACTGCATCACTAATGTTGACCAAAGTGACTGATACCAGCCGGTATGGTTCAGTGGATATAGATGGAACAGGTGTGGTAACCCGTTTTGTTGAGAAAGGAATTCGTCCGGGTGAAGGTATGATAAGTGCGGGTATCTATCTGCTGACCCATTCGGTTATTAGGGCAATACCGGAGACATCGGAAGTCTCTCTGGAGCAAGATGTATTTCCCAAACTGATCAAAAAGGGTCTTTATGGTTTTTACCAGTCGTCACGGTTCATAGACATAGGTATTCCAGCCGACTATAAGGCTGCTGCTGCCTTTTTTCGTTCTTCAGAGATTGTATCAACCGGGAAAAAGCCATGATCATCAGCAGAACTCCTTGCCGTATTTCATTCTTCGGCGGCGGAACGGATTATCCCGCTTGGTATCTAAAACATGGCGGTGCGGTCTTGGCGACCGCCATTGACAAGCTTGTAGAGCAGAAGTTCGGTCATCAACAAAGAAAAAATGTGGAAGACATGGCAAGCATTCGACTTAAACGCAAACTTTTAGGCGACTAAAGACATTCTTTATGATTATCACACGAACCCCGTTCAGAATTTCTTTTTTTGGTGGTGGTACCGACTACCCATGTTGGTACCGCGAACATGGCGGATCGGTATTGGCAACCACCATCGATAAATACTGTTATATCTCATGCCGTCATTTACCTCCATTTTTTGAACACAAGCACCGTATTGTTTATTCACTCATTGAAAATGTGCAACACATCGATGAAATCAAACATCCAGCAGTGCGAGCAGTGCTTAATTGGGCAAATGTGGGTGAAGGTCTGGAGATTCACCACGACGGTGATTTACCAGCGAGGTCAGGCCTTGGATCAAGTTCCGCCTTTACTGTTGGCCTGGTACACGCTGTGTGCGGTTTGCGTGGTCAGATGGTCAGCCAGAGATCATTGGCAAGAGACGCTATCCATATTGAACAAAATATCATCGGAGAGAAAGTAGGTTCTCAAGATCAAGTGTCGGCGGCTTGCGGTGGTTTCAACCGCGTTGATTTTTATAGAGACGACTCTTTTGAAGTGTCACCTGTCATTATTCCAGTTCATCGGCGTGATGAACTTCGTGACCACCTCATTCTCTACTTTACCGGATTTTCTCGCATTGCTGATGAAATTGCGAAATCCCAGATCGACAACTTCAAGAACCGCGAAACAGAACTCAAACGAATGAAAGAAATGGTCGATGAAGCCATTTCCATTCTTGCGGATAGTCGTGCCAGTATTGATGAATTTGGTAAACTGCTCGACATGAGCTGGAAGTATAAGCGCAGTCTTTCTGACCGGGTTTCAACCCCGGAAATCGACCAGATTTACGACGAAGCCGTACATGCAGGCGCAATCGGAGGCAAGATTCTTGGCGCGGGCGGTGGCGGCTTTATGCTGCTGTTCGCGAAACCCGAAAAGCATGCCGCAATTCGGGAGCGCCTTAAGGGATTGGTGCATGTGTCTTTCAATTTTGACGATTCCGGCAGCCGCGTCGTTCTCTATCACCCCAACGGTCTCTGATTGATGAATAAAATGGATAAAATCTATGTTGCTGGCCACACCGGTTTAATCGGTTCAGCGGTTGTACGCCGTTTGCAGGGCGAAGAATTTGATAACTTATTATTGGCCAGTCATGCTGATCTGGAGCTGACAGATAGTGCGGATGTAGATTGTTTTTTTAACGAACACTCACCGGAATATGTGGTTCTGGCTGCCGGCAGGGTCGGTGCATTCTTGAGAACCAGACATACCCGGCCGATTTCATTAGCGCCAATCTGGCGATTCAATTAAACGTACTCAAGGCCGCTCACCAATCGGGCGTGCGCAAACTAATCCTTTTTGCATCATCCTGTGTGTATCCGCGCGAATGCGCTCAACCTATGGCAGAGACCGCGCTGCTATCCGGATATCCTGAACCGACCAGCCTTGCCAATGCGGTTTCAAAAATAGCTGGCATGCAAATGTGCATCGCCTACAACCAGCAATACGGCGAGCAACGCTTTATCCCGGTAATACCTAACAGCGCTTTCGGCCCCAACGACAACTTTGATCCAAAGTCGGGGCATGTCCTCTCGTCATTGACCTGGCGCTTCCATGAGGCAAGGCAAACCGGTGCGCAGAGTTTGACGATTTGGGGTAGTGGTGGTACACCACGCCGTGGGTTTATTCACGCAGATGACATCGCTGATGCCAGTATTGCCCTGCTTGCCGGGGATACAACCATGCTCGCACTGCCCCTAAATTTGGGAACTGGCAGAGATATTTCCATTCGCAAATTGGCAGAAACCATTGCCCGCGTGATTGGTTACTCCGGAATCATCGAATGGGATACAAGCAAGCCGGATGGCTCCCCGAGAAAATTATTAGAAAGCAGTAGGCTTCGTGCTTTTGGCTGGCAACCTGCTGTGAGTTTTGAAGAAGGTCTCAAAACCACCTGCCAGTCATATCTCGATAATTTAATTACACCCTTCGAGGAATTGACAGCTAAAGAAATTGGAAATTAAGTATGGAAGAATCACCAACTGCTCAAAGAAAATACCAACAGGGAATAGATCAAGTTGTTTTTGAAACAAAATGGTTTACGATTGATGCGGTTTCTTACGGCAGCCTATACAATGAACCATATTACAGACTTTCATGCAGTGACTCAGTGAGCATTATCGCATCAAATATTGATGGGAAGATGATCATGGTAAGACAGTACAGGCCCGCGATAGAGGCATTTACTTTTGAGTTTGCATCAGGATATGTTGACGGGAAAGAATTACCTGAAAAGGCTATAAAAAGGGAATTTGAAGAAGAGACTGGCTACATGTGCGAATGGATAACTTATATGGGCGAGTTAAAGATCTGCCCAAGCCGTATTAACAATATGCTTTACGTTTTTTTCGGAAAAGGGGCAGAATTGCTGCCAGGAAGAAAACAAGATAGGGATACAGAGGTGATTCTCATTACGGC
>CAJBRY010000688.1 GCA_903958085.1 uncultured Geobacteraceae bacterium | reverse complement strand
TCGATGGAGGCCTTCTTGCTAAACATTTCTGATTGTGTCGAACCTATAAATATCTATTTGCCGTCGTGTCTTTCGCGGTGTTCTTCCCTTTCATCATGCCGATTCTTTTTATGTTTCTTATGCTTTTTTTGCCCTTTATGCTTTCCATTATCTTTTTGGGATTCCTTTTGAATTATAACCTTTTCTCGCTCAATTACAGTTACTCTTGGTGCGGGTGCAGGCGCATTGCCTACATGAACACTTGCATTTGGAGTCTTAACGTCAACATCTACATTTACTGCGGCAGCAGAAAAACTTGCGGCTGCAAGTACAAGAACAGAGCTCCCAATCAATTTTTTCACTTTTATTCTCCTTTTAATTAGAAAATTGCTGATGACAGAACAAAAAGATCTTTCATACTACCGAGTCAATTCCGGCTTGGATTTCTTCGCGTACAGTCACTAACAGTTCTGCACAGATCACAATTAACTCCTGCCTCAAGCTCTCAGATTCAGATGAAAGCTCTATATTCACGGATTCTGCAAAAAATTTGAATTTTGTGACAACTTCCTCAAACTGTTCGATTGTGCAATTCATATAAAATCCCTTGGCTTTATGTTTTTTCAGTTCCTTCCTAGCTTATTTATTTGATGTAATCAAGACTATTTTGGAACAAATAGGGCTAAATTCTGATGAGTTTTCAAGTCATAATTTTGTCACGACTCCTATCGCCACAATTCAAAATTCCGACAGCAAGAACAGTTTTATTCATTCTTGCGCATCTTCCATTGTCTATCATGCTTAAATAACAACGTATTATTCGAATGGCATGTCTTATGCTAACATGCCGGTAATCGCTGTAAATATGGGAAAATTGATATCGGGAGAGATTAAGAAGGTTGCTGGGGGAAGGAGATGATGAAAATGCCATGGTACACCAACCTCGTCATAACATGTAAAGTTCTGAACAGAATTGCAAATCGTTATGAACGTTCAGCCCTTCAGGATCTAAAGTCGGTTTTGGATCATGCCATTGAGATGATCTGGAAAAAGCAGGAACATTATTATGAAAGCCACCAGAACAAATTTTAATGACAGTTATCTGTTTATGATTAGTCGGGAGGTTTGATCCAAAATGCAAGCAATAAATAACGGTCTGATACAGTCTCAGGTAATAAATACCCCTTATAGAACAACAGCAGATGACAATAAAGTCTCATTGTCATCTGCCAAGTATTTAAAACGTGCTAATAGCTTCAATTTGCCGGAGGACTTTGTAACTCTATCGATGAACCGCTCTGCAACACTGGAAGTTTCTGCCAATAAGAAATCCTCGGTACCCGTAACAACTACTGAAAAGAAAGCATTACGTGACAGTTTTTCAGTTTATGCATGATGGATCATCATAAAATATTGCTATAAGCAAATGATTGAGCGAGGCTGGAGATTATGGGTATTAAGCTGCTGGATCATATCATTGTTGGAGAGGGTACTTATCTTTCTTTTACGGAGAGAGAGTTGTTGTAAGGAATGATGCCGCTCTTGACAATATTCAGGGGCGGCCTTTTAAAGACTGTATTTTGCATTGTAGCAAGCATAACAACTACCATACTACCGGCTATGACGGGGTATTTCTGGATGATGCGGTGGAGAAGAAATATCCAAAGGCACCGAGAGAGTTTGCCCATCAGTGGATTTTCCACAAAAGAACCTGACCACGGTTCGTGAAAACGGTCAAAGGCGGCGTTGGCATCTACATGAGTCGGAGCTGCAAGAGGCGCTTTATCCTGCCGTCCTTAAGGCTGAAATCCCCAAGAAAGTTACTTCACACATTTTCCGCCACTCATTCGCCACCCATCTGCTACAGGCAGGTTACGACATCCGCGTCATTCAGAATCTCCTTGGCCATTCCAGCCTGAAAACCACGATGATTTATACCCACTGCGTGCCGGTTAGAACGATAAAAGATCCGAAGAGTCCGCTGGATTTCTGATTTTATAAACAAAGCTGAAAAACGTATTCCGGTTTTGAAATAACTGAAATACCTTTTTACTGCAATATATAAAAACAGTTGATTCAGAAGCTTTTTTAGGCTATTCGTTTACTGCAACTATACTCAAAAATTTGTTTGTAACGGAGTAATCTTATGACATTACAATCCAAAAACAATCGTACTCAAGG
>CAJBRY010000687.1 GCA_903958085.1 uncultured Geobacteraceae bacterium | reverse complement strand
GCAACAACGACAGGCCTGAGTGAGAACATGGCAGCACTGAAACAAGACAAGATAAAAGCCAACTCAAAATCAGTGGACAAGTTCTTGGCTGCTTATCACCAGGCCACGGGCAAAAAAGCAGCCGATCATAACGACCTATTGCGGCACATGCGAGATAATCCAAAGGTGTACCCGTTGGCGGGGTTTAGCAAAGACGACGCGGATGATAGATTCATCTGGATCATTCCCCGCCTGAAAGCACTTGCAGCGGAAAGAGATTATTATTCAAAGAAGAAGATTGTCAGAAAAATCAAAGACCGCATGAAATGTAACCAAAATTCTGCTGAAGAGACCCCGCCAACAAAAACCGCATAACAGAAACGAACAATAGACCCCATACAAACAGATACAAAGGCCGTGGAGATAAGACTTCACGGCCTTTTATTTATTTTACAGAAACGGAACTAAAACGCCGATTTCGTTACCGATATTGCCGCTCAACTGACCGTAATTGTTCATGTTTTAATTGACCATGATATTTCACTGCGTATATTTGGATCATCTTCTTTTTCCGGAAAAAAAGAAATAACCAGCAGGAGAAATGATTCATGTCCAGAAAATATTTGAAGTTTCCTGCATTGTCAGAAAAACTAGGTGGCAGATCACGCGCCTCAATCCATCGCGATATGCGTGATCGTGGTTTTCCAAAGCCCATAAATCTTGGCGCAAACAGCGTGGTATGGGAGGAAGGTTTAGTCGATGTTTGGTTAGAGGAATTAGCACAGATTGAATACAAGCCGGTATCTGTAGCTAAAGGAATCAAGCCAGTTGGTAGACCCCGCAAGCTGCATCCATCGGGGGTATAATCTATGAACTCTTCCGAAATTCAAGCGATTGCAGCAGAAGCAATTCCATTACTTGAGAATATTCTGCCAGACATTCTACCAGGTGGACGGCTGGCAGGCCGTGAGTATTGTTGTGCCGACTTATCAGGCGGAAATGGTGATTCGTGCAAAGTCAATATAGTAACTGGCAAATGGTCAGACTTTGCGGTGACTGGTGAAGCTGGCGGCGATCCCGTTTCATTGTTGGCAGCAATCAGGAAATGCAGCCAATCCGATGCAGCCGCAGAACTAGCCTCCATTATCGGCAGCACCTCGACAAGCACCGAACAGAGAAAGACCGCTACAAAGGAAATATGGACTCCGATTCTTCCTGTTCCGTCTGATGCGCCATCACCACCATTGAAACATTACCAACATGGTGAACCGGTGAAGATTCACGAGTACCGAAACCTTGATGGCCTGTTGCTCCAGATTGTCCACCGTTATGAGTTCCCTCCCGAGAATCCAGGAGAGAAAAACAAGAAACAGTTTGCACCCGTCACATTTTGCCGGAACGAATCAGGCCCGACTGAGTGGAGATTTCAGGCATTACCCGAAAAACGTCCATTGTACGGTCTTGAGTTTCTTGCCGACACTGTAAAACATATTTTGGTTGTCGAGGGCGAAAATGCTTGTAACGCCGCCAGGCGATTACTTGGCGACAGCATACCGGTCATAACGTGGAGCGGCGGCAGCAATGCCGTCTACAAAACCGATTGGACACCGGTAAAAGGTTTGAGACTCTGCATGTGGCCTGATGCAGATACGCCCGGAGGCAAGGCCGGTCTATCTGTTGTTGAGGAGGCAATGAAAGCAGGGGCAGAGTCAGTCAATATTGTTGTCCCGCCATCTGATGTATTTGAAGGTTTTGACCTTGCTGATGCAGAGTATCAGGGTTGGTCACGCGAGAAGGTTATGCAGTTTTTGAAGAAAAGCGTATTTCCCGAAGAGTTCAAAAGATTGAAGCCTGAAGCAGCCGTTGCTTCATCGTCAGTATCAATAAACACTCAAAAAGTAACATGCGTCAGCAACATCTCAGACGCCTGGCCGCAACCGGTACTGTTTGGTGAAATTCAAACACCGGATATTCAGCCGTCACTATTGCCTGGCTGGCTTGGCGAATATACGGCAGCAGTTGCAGCTAATACCCAGACGCCACCGGCCATGTCGGTCATGATGGCCTTATCCACCGTTGCGGCATGTATCCAAAAGCGTTTTCAGGTTGCCAGAACTGCAGAGCATATTGAGCCGTTGACGATTTGGACGACTACAGCACTGCCACCGGCGAGCCGGAAAACCGCTGTAGTCAATGCCTTCACTAGTCCGCTTACTTCATGGGAAAAGGATCAATTTGAATCAGGCAAGGCGGAGCGGTCACGTATTGCCGTTGCTCGTTCGGTGCTGGAGGAACGGGTGAAGTTGCTCCAAACGAAGGCTGTCAAGACTGATAACGCTAGTGACCGCACCAGCCTGATTGAGGAAGCATGCAAACTGCGGGAAGATATACCTGAACTTGGTGCGTCACCTCGAATATTTACCAGCGATGTCACGGCTGAACGCCTGCAATGCCTTATGATGGAACAGGGGGAACGCATGGCGGTAATCTCTGACGAGGGTGGTGTATTTGCCGTCATGGCCGGTTTGTATAACGGAGGGAAGGCCAATATCGACATATTTTTAAAAGGACATGCTGGAAGTGCCGTTCGTGTTGATAGACAAGGTCGGGAGGCGTATCTTGATGACCCTGCATTGACTTTCGGACTGTGCATCCAGCCGGATATTATCCGCCGCCTGTCTGAAACATCCTTTCGAGGTAACGGGTGCTTGGCTCGGTTTATCTTCTGTCTCCCTGCATCCAATATCGGCAACCGTACCGCGCACACAATATCTATACCGGAATCACTCAAAACGGCCTATCAATCTGGAATCCATGCCCTGCTGAATATATCACCGGTGAAAAATGAACAGGGCAAGGAACAGGCGCGAACTATCACACTTGACCAGGGTGCAGCACAAGCATGGGAAGCATTCTTTATGTTTATGGAGTCCAATATGGGTGAAGGTAAGGAGTTGGAACCGATACAGGATTGGGCGGGGAAACTGGCCGGCGCAGCGTTACGAATCGCCGGAATTATGACGGTTGTTGAGCGGGGTGAATCCGCTAAGGTCATCACCGAGGGCACCATGACTAAGGCGCTTGAACTGTGCGAGCTGCTGATTACACATGCCAGGGCAGCATTTGATCTTATTGACGATGATGATTCACAGAATGATGCAAAACATGTCTACCGCTGGATTTTGGAAAAGGGTGAATTGAGTTTCAGACGCCGGGACGCACAACAGGAGTTGACCCGTTTCCGTGAGGTTGACAGGCTGGAAAAGGCTCTTGTTGTGCTGGCGAAACGCTACATTGTCTCTGAGCCGGAAATGATTAAATCTGAATCCGGACGCGGTATGCCGTCCATCGTTCACCACGTCAATCCGGCCCTGTTTGAGCGATAGCTTTAATACAACTTTTACAACAGTTACAGCACTATTGGTTATTACATGGAATAGAGTTGTAACTGTTGTAACAGTTGCAGGGAGGAAATATTGAAAATGAAATGGCAGACATACAGATCAGGAGAGGTTGTATCGAACAGCTGAGTAAAGCAAAGTCGGTGGTGGAATATAGCGATCTGGATTTTTCGCCTTACTAAATAATGGCCAAACAGCCATATTACATCAGCATATTCTACCCAGAAAGACACTCAGACCCAACCCGTCAGAGTGCCTTTTTGCATTTCCGGCCAGCAGATCTTATAAATCAAAGAACTCATGCATGATTTTGTAAGGTATTAGAGGAATGTTTTCCGAACCCTATTTTAAGCGACTTCAGTAGAGAACAAAAATATCAAAGGATTATGACTGCTGTAGTTGCCGGTCAGCCCTTAAGGCCCATTTTATGATTCCTCCATTTTTGAGTTTACCAACTCCTAACCCCAACCACTTTCATCAAAATAACCGTGGCATCGGCGATGTCTATAACTCCATCAGGTGCTGGTTTGCCATTCACAAGCGGGGCAACATCTGCTTTGGCATAATCATCCAGTGTAGCATTTTCAAGTCCTACCGCAATCCGTAAGACTCTTAAAGCATCGGCAATATCCACAACTCCGTCACCGTTTATATCTCCTGATGGATATGATGTTTTAATGATGTTGCGCTGAACGGTTGTTGCTTTGTTTCCAGCCTGATCGGTAGCTGTTACTATTACGTTGTACGTTTTGTCTGTCGAAAGGGTAAGGTTCTGACTGAAGCTGCCGTTTTCGGCTACAGTCGGTGCAAAGGTCTGATCGTCTACTTTTATGCTGACTGTTGCAGTGGTTACAGTATCAGTGACTGTTCCGCTGATGGTGATGCTTGTTTCTCTTGTGGTTATGTCCTGTGCTGGCTCACTAACAGCAAGGCTTGGAATTGTGCTGTCTGAAGTGATGCTGCGTTTGCCACTGCTGCTGTTGCCGGCCGGGTCGGTTGCGGTTATGTCGATTGTGTTGAGTCCGCTGGTCAAGTCAAGCGTAACACTGAAGTTGTTGCCGTTCATGGTGACGCCTGCGGTAGATCGGTTGGCTGTGATGGTTGCTGTTGCATCATCTACGGTGCCGGTGATTTCTACGGTTGTTTTGTTGGTGATACTGTTATCAGCAGGGAGTGTGATCGTGAGACCGGGGGCGGTTTGGTCAAGGGTTATTATGCGCCTGTCGGTTGTAGTGTTGTCGGCATTGTCCGTGGCTACTGTTGTTATAATGTTTGCGCCTTTACGCCTTTACGCCTTTGCACGGGTGAGGCGCAGGAGGGGATCTGCAATCCGCAGTGCATTGTCGGCAAATCGCATCACCCTGCCAGCAGCACCAGGTGTTGTGGAATCGATGAGATTG
>CAJBRY010000686.1 GCA_903958085.1 uncultured Geobacteraceae bacterium | reverse complement strand
CTATTAAGATGAAGCCGTTTTGAAAGCTCAATCAGTAACGATTCAGAGGCAGCTTCTTTCTCTTCCCGCTCCCTATAGACAGAAGCCGCGTTTTTGTTAGCCAGAATCACCAATTCTCGCTTCGTTCCCCGTTGCGGCCGGTGAAGCAAGACCTTATTACCTCTCAATTCACCTATAAGTTCCGCCAAGGCTTCTCTGTCTTCAATTTCCAATGGCATGAGGATCTCTTCTGGTATGAATACTGGCCTTGTGTAATACTGCTGCAAAAATGCTGAGACAACTGCCGCATCATCAAACTCCCAGAGGAGCCTAAACAGTAGGCTTCCTGACAGAACTCCACCGCGAATAAACAAAAGTGCCACCTCGACTCTGTTATCTTCTCGAAAATATCCGACAACATCGATGTCTCCACCTTCAAATACCATCTTCTGCTTTTCGACCGTGACTTCGATAGAGCGAAGCAGGTTTCTCCAACGTGCTGCCTCTTCATAAAGCATTTTCTCTGAAGCTTCGACCATTCGATGCTTAAGCTCAGAAACAAGCTGCCGGTGTTTTCCTTCCAGAAACAGCATTGCTCCGCTCACCAGATCTGAATACGCTTCCTGAGTAATCTTGCCATGACATGGCGCACTGCACTGACCTATCTGATGATAGAGACAAGGACGGTTGCGTGACATACAAGCAGCAAAAGGGTAGTGCCGCAGCGGAAACATGCGGACCATATGACGAAGGACTTCTTTTGCTGCCGAACCAGATGAATATGGCCCAAAGTAGCGTGCCCCGTCGCCTGGCCTCTTACGAACAATCGTAAATCTTGCAAACGTTTCATTTGGATCAATCCGAATCGAAAAATAGGTCTTGTCATCTTTCAGGTTCAGATTGTAGCGAGGAGTATGCTGTTTGATCAGTGTATTTTCTAGTAAGAGGGCTTCTTTCTCGGTATCTGTAAGCACTACCTCTATATCAACAACTTTGGCCATCAGAAATTTGACATGTTGGCGCGAGTCACCCGATTTATTGAAGTACGAGCGTACCCGCTGGCGTAGACTTCGAGCCTTGCCAACATAGATTATTTCGCCTCTGGCGCTACGCATCAAGTATACACCCGGAGACATCGGAAACTGCTGTACCTTCTCTTCAAGATTCATAATCACAATGCTACCTTTTTTAAGTAAAAAAATTGAGACTTCACAGAAAAGACAATTCAGAAGCCTATTTTTATCAATCAGATATTTGGGCTCTACTTGAATCAGCTAAAATCTTGTTATTATACATATTCAGCAAAAATATTGATGGCAATGTGAAAATAGTTATTGACTATAGTTGGCAGTTAATATATTTATAGCGTTCACTTCATGTCGCGGGGTGGAGCAGTCTGGTAGCTCGTCGGGCTCATAACCCGAAGGTCATAGGTTCAAATCCTATCCCCGCAACCAAATAATTACGGAGGCTTACAGAAATGTAGGCCTCTTTTTTTATATCTGTTGTACCCTGTTTTGTACCCTAAATTAGGGTACAGTAGTGTACAGCCAAAAAAGATGCCGCCAGGAGATTGTTATGGCATGCCTCAAACGCCGCGGTAAATCCTTCTACGCCCAGTTCTATTCAGGTGGGCTGCAAAAACGAGTAAACCTTAACACAACCTCTTTACCTTCTGCTAAAGAAAAACTTCGCCAAATTGAGTCTTCATTGTATCGTGGTGAAGAAATTCAACTCCCTACTCGCACCCCAATCCCGGACGTTCTTGAACGCTACATCGACTATATGAAAACCCGCAAGACGGCTAAAAGTGTTGAACGTCATATCTACTACCTACGGCAAGCATTCGGTCAAGTCTCTCCTTCCTTACGCCTAAAAAACATTAACATAAGTGCTAAAGCAACAAAACGACCAGCAAGCCAGATGACACGCCCGATCGAGGCAGTATATTTTGAGCAGGTTTCCACGTCTGAAATATCAGAGCATATCTCAGCGCACGTCGGGCGGCAAGCGCTTGCTGCAAAAACTGCGAACCGATATCGAGAAATATTAACCCGGCTCTACAACTGGTCAATGCTACAGGGTGGGATAATAATACCTGGCGATAGGAACCTTGCCGCTGCAGTTGAACGCTACAAAGAACGGGCATCAGAAATCAGTTTTTTGTCGGTTGACGATATCCAACAGCAACTTGACGCTTTGATCGCAAACTATTCTGCTAATACTATCATAGTATCGTTGTTCCCCTTTCTGATTCAATAATTACTCAATAATCTAGCCATGGTGTGTCTCAATAATAGAGCAGCGAAAGGTTCTGTGTATGGCTGTAAATCCAGCGCAACGAAAGCTTGCTGAGGCTCTTGGTGCCCTTAAAATTTTACAGGACAAGAAAAAGTCCGTCATAAAATCGAACGAACTTAGCCGGATTAATCGGGAGTTTCTTTCAAAACGGCTTCCTTCGTCTGATTGTCAAAGGATGGTATATGCCATCCCGACCGGGCGAGAATACCTGTGACAGCACTCCGTGGTATGCAGCAATGTGCGACTTTATTCAGGGTTACTGTTCTGAGAGGTTTGGGGAGAACTGGCATGTCTCTCCTGAATACTCTCTGCTTCTCCACGCCGGCGCATCACGTTTGCCACAACAGGTTGTCGTTCATTCACCACTTGCTAAAAACGGGCTTCTGAAACTGCCTGGCGATTGCTTGGCAACAACAGATTGGGGAGGTTTCTTATGAACGCCAGCTGGCATCCGGCGGATATCCATGGACGATTATACGGATCGAGCAGCGGCCAGAATATATGGCCGTCCTTGAAGCGGCAAGCTCACGGGGAGTGATACGGCCTTTTGCAGAGTTTGTTGCGAGGTCAATGGGGAATGATTAGGCTGCTGGCTATTTAGTAATGTTGTAGTCAGTAATCCATCTGTAGATTAAAGATATTATCATAGTATGGCAGTTAGCATCCTTATGGATAAACACCCGAGATTGTCTCTCTCTATATAATTACTCAGCCAGCCATGCCTCGACTGGTGTCGCGAGAAACTCTACGATAGCAATTCCCTGGCCACCAACCAACAATTTTCTCTGAGGTTTGAAGGCGCGTGCAAAGGCATCCATACCGGGGAGCGTTTCCTTAGACCGATTGCTCTTAACTTCAAGAGCAACTACCAACCCACCACGCCGCAAAACAAAGTCCACCTCTAAGCTGCCCTCTCGCCAGTAATAACACTCAATATCTGTTCCGACAATGCTGTTCTTTATGTGAGCACCGATGGCAGACTCAACTAATCGCCCCCACCAGTCACGCTGTTCCATCGCGTTAGCCAGACCATATTGAGACTGGGCTGAGAGGAGGGCGGTATTAAGTACTTGAAGTTTCGGACTAGAGGCACGGCTTCGTACTGATTGCCCAGCGAACTTTTGTAATCCTGCCACCATTCCCGCCCCCTCAAGAAGGTCGAGGTAATGAGCCAGGGTAGTTGTATTACCAACATCCTGCAACTGCCCTACCATCTTCTGATATGAGAGCATCTGGCCGGAATAGTCGCAGCCAAGCTTGAACAGGCGTCGTAACAGCGCTGGTTTATCGACCCGGGTCATCATAAGAATATCGCGCGATATGGTTGATTCAACAAGCGAGTCTATGATGTATCGCCCCCATCGTTGCCGGTCATCAATTAGCGCTGCAGCCCCTGGGTAGCCACCAAAAAAGATGTACTGCTCCAATGAAAAGTCAAATGCTTCCCTCATTTCAGCAAAGGTCCAGTGACGTACCGGCACAATCTCGAAGCGGCCGGCAAGACTTTCTGTCAATACTTGCGCCAAAAGTAATTGAGATGACCCTAGTAGGAGAATTTTCAAGTCCGTACCAATGCGTCCGTCCTCTTCCCATAAACGCTTAACTACCTCTGACCAGCGTGGCACTTTTTGAATTTCGTCCAACACCAGCAAGGCGCCACCATCCTGTCGCGCACGAATCCGACCAATATCCCACTGCTGTTCAAGCCAGATCGTGCCACCTATGCTCGCATCATCTGCTGAAGCATAGTGACTGGGCATAGCGAGCTCATTAATTGCCTGTTGAGCCAGAGTAGTTTTGCCAACCTGCCGTGGACCGGCAAGGACTTGTATAAATAACCGCGACTCGCTCAATCTCTTCAAAATTGTATTAAGTATATTGCGCTTAAACATCATGACACCTTTTATCTATTTTGCTCAATGCATTGAGTAAAAATACTCATAACATCTCTGTTGTTAAAAGCCAAGCAAAGAAATAATAATTAGAATCATCTTCGGCTTCGAGTAGAAATAGCAATAATGAGGGCTATAGCTTAAAAACAGTAAACGTTCCCAGAGAAAAAACGATAAAACATTTGTACCCTATTTTGTACCCTAAAAACTTGACAAGTGAGTTAACACTTGTAAGCATTAATTATTGCCTTTGCTTCGCTCAAAATTTCCATTCTCAAATCCTTCGGTTCCAGCAGTTCCGGGGCTGAACCTAAAGACGGTACCCTTACCAAGTCAAAAAGTTCTCCACCCAAAAAACTTGACATGATTGGCAAGATGGTTTAACTTCACTCTTAATGAGTGTTTAGCTGAGTACAGGTATTCAGAGGATAATTTTAGTATGAAAACTAGAAAACCCTCACTCTTTTGATGCCGATTAACTTGTGGTGTGTTTTAAATGGCGGTGTAGCTCAGTTGGCTAGAGCAAGCGACTCATATTCGCTAGGTCCGGAGTTCAAATCTCTGCGCCGCCACCATTAAATAGTCCGAGACAGTTCGGACAAGTCCTTAAGCCCCTTGAAAATAGGGGCTTTTTTATTGCCTATTGTCTTTTGTAGTCCAATCTGTATGGCTGAATCCATGAGTTTGGGGGGTATGTAGGGGTAGTGCTTGGTGTCCATAAGCCCGATACCCCAAAAAAGATTGGCCTTGCTATCTCCTGCAAGGATTATTGTCAAGGGAAAAGCCGTTGAGGAAACTCAACAGCTAGAAAAGAAAACCCCCGCCGGCAAGGTGGCCGATGGGGGCATATAGAACTGTAATCAAGCGCCTACTACGTATTCGGATTTGCAAAAACAAAATCCACTCTGCCTTGATAAACCGGATTATAAGCGTCAAAATCTGCAAAATATTCTGCCGGTGGATTAACCATGTCCGAATTTGAATCAGAAGTAACTAAACCGATCATAAGATGATCCGTATTTGTTCTGAATCCTACAAAACCAGACACCCAGGCGCTACCTTTAGCGGTCACTGTTTCCCAGCTCGTATTGGCAACAACAAGGGTACTTATATTTGACCCAATGTCAGAGCCGCTTACTGTATTCCCGTACAAATTATGCTGCATGCTGCGAGGAACATTAGTAGTTCCCCAATTTGCCGGATTAAAATGGGCATTCATGTCAATTTCAATTCTGTCATTAGCTGTAAACCCGTCAAGATTAAGCGGTGTCGCGGGAGTGTCGTGGAAATGAATTGTCACGGTGTAATCCGCCAGATTTGCGTTGCCGCCAGAAGTGAATATTGCATCAGCATAACTGCCTGTATCAGGGTCAAGATCACTAGCACTGAACACTCCGTCACCGTTTTGGTCGATAAAAGCTCCACCATCAGCTACGATGACACTAACGTGCGTTTGCTGTGTATCAGGCCAGATAAAATCAACAAGAACTCCGTGCCCCGCACCT
>CAJBRY010000685.1 GCA_903958085.1 uncultured Geobacteraceae bacterium | reverse complement strand
CCTGAGTGCCGTATCTGAGATGTTTGAACCAATGCCGCAGGGAACTGCCGATCATCAGGTAAAACACGCTTTGGTCGGTTGCGGATCGGAACGTGCCGGTCATAAGATTAGTTGCCAGCTCACCAAATTCCTTTGCCGCAGTGTAATCGTTATCCACCCACCCTAGCAGCCCGCCAAATGCTGTATGACTGTACCCAACCTGGGGGATGTTGCCGTAGCGCAGGGTCAGGTTTACCACTTTCGGGACAAGCACGCTCCAGAGCCGTTGATGTGAACGATAGCAGGGTGGCCCCATCGTGATCAGGATTTTCGATGCCATAAGCATCTCAGGATTGCTCATGATTGGCAGTTCAACCAGAGAGGAGATCAAACGGCCTCCCAACTCCTGCCGCACCTGCGAGATCTCACTATTACGCGCCGCCTCGTAGTCTTCAGAGGGCAGGTTTATTTCCAAAGCATTCAGCGCCTGTCGTCCAGCCGCAATAGCCTCCGGATACCTGGCAAGCAAGGTATATTGGACAATGAGAATATTAAGGGCGTCCGCCTTCTCCAATGTTGTCCTGGCATGAGCAACAGCCAGTTGAATACATTTTTCAGCCTCGCCACGATCTCCCTCAAGAAATTCACATTCCGCCCGTTCCTTGAAAAGGCGCATGGCCATTTCGTGCTGGCTGAGCCAGAAGCGTTCGGCAAATCCGGGTCTTTCCAGGAAACGGTTCGCCAAGCGGTAAAACTGGAGCGCTGAACGGTAGGCGGTAGCAGCGTAGGCTTTGCGTGCTGCAGTAATGTTCAGATCAATAATCTTCAACTGCTCTGCTTCATCATTAACCAGAGCGTATCCTGCATTCAAATCACCAACAACCTCGAACAATCTTTCAGAAAGCTGTTCCGGCTTGAGGCTGGCGAGCAGAAGCCTGCCGATTTTCAGCAGTATGTGTGAAAGTTCTGTCGGCTTTATCAATGTATAAGCTGCTTGCTGTACCCGGTCGTGCAGGAACATGCATGTCTTGGGGTTTCGAATATCTTGCTCCGTCTTATTGCTTCTGCCACCGTAAAACGGCAGGAGCAGAGTTTTTGCCTGATCGGCGAAAAGCATTGCCATGCATTCCCCGGACGGGTGTCCACTGATGATACTCAGGGTTTCCAGATCAAAGCGATTGCCAAGGCAGGCGGCCAAGGAGAAAAGATTCTGACTTTCAGCGTCAAGACGGCGAATCTTCATGACAAATAACTCGACCAGATTGTCTGGCATGTCCACTCTTCCTGTTTTATCAATGCGCCATTGCCAGCAGTTCTTGTCTTTGTCAAACCAGAGCAGGTGGAACTCGTGGAGAAAACTTAGAAACGAGCGTACAAAAAAGGGATTACCCAGGGTTTTGCGGTGGATCACCGTCGCCAGTCCCTCAAGGTCTTCAGTAGCTGGCTTAAGTGTCTCTGACACAATCTGCAGCACATCATTCGATGAGATATCGTTAACGTGAAGCACTTCGACAGGAACAGCATGACTCCGCAGGTCATCAACTGTGGCCAGGAGTGGATGGCCGGGCTCTACTTCATCGTCGCGATATGAAACAATCAGCAACAGATAGTGAAGTGTATTTCCTGCCTGTATCTGTTTGAGCAGTTCAAGTGAAGCGGCATCGGCCCATTGCCAGTCATCAATGAAAAGCACAAGTGGATGTTCGGGTCTGCAGATGACCTTTAGGAATTTCCGGAAAACATCGGCGAGACGATGCCGTGCTTCCTGAGGGCTTATGCCTCCCAGGGGGGATTGCACTCCAAGAAATGACTCTAATTCCGGTACCAGATCAACCAGCACCTGACCCATATTGCCGATGGACTGGAGAATATCGGCTTTGAATCGCGAGCTCTGCTGCGTATCCCACTGCAAAGTCCGGCATAGTTCCGTCAGCGCCTGCCGAAACGCAAAATAGGGGATATTCTGTTGGTATTGATCAAACTTGCCTCTTATGAAAAAGCCGTTTCTGTCCCGGATCGGTATCTGAAGCTCTTGCACCAAGGCGGTCTTTCCTACCCCGGAAGAGCCAGGAACCAATAAAAGTTCACCATGCCCGATGCTGACGCGCTCAAATGTTTCAAGCAGCGTGATAATATCCCTGCCACGACCATAAAGCTTATTAGGAATCGTCAGTTGAGCCATATAGTCTAATTCCACTAATAGAAGTTTTGATACAATGCAAAAGTAAAGATAGCTGGACGCGGAGTATAAAGCAAGCATAGTAGCCTTATGAATATCACGATTCCGAGGATCGTCATCCATGTTATCCGACGTCCT
>CAJBRY010000684.1 GCA_903958085.1 uncultured Geobacteraceae bacterium | reverse complement strand
TTATGACAAAGGATTAAAAACCCAGCGTCGCTTCGCTCCGATCCGGGGGTGGCGACTTCCTGCGGAATTGGATGGCGGTTTCCTGCGGATTAGGATGGAGACTTAACCGGAATAGTCAGGATAGTTCTGGAATGCCCAATTAAGGAAGTCTGTCAGGACTGCTGGGTCTCCGGTATTGGTTTCGGGAAGCGTACAGACAACATCGTTTTTGTAGCTGCCCTTCGTGATTCTGTATCTGTTTGTTGGATTTTTGCCGGCGCGGTCGAGCTGGACGAGAATATTGACTTCCGGTGTCGAACCGGCTTGCGCCATCTCTGCAAGGTCTTTGAGAGAAGCCGCATCGAGGTTGTTGTCAGCGGCCATAAATACCATGAATGTCCACTTTGCTTTTGTTGCCGCGCCTGGAATACCCGTTACGGGAACAGTTGCCGCCGCTTTCTCTACTGCTGTCTTTGATGCCCACGTCACATTTTCTATTGTCATAAAAAAACCCTCCTTCGGTTTGGCAAGGAGGGTAAACATGTGGATGGAAATTGTCAAAAACGGTGGAGCACTACAGCGACTTGTGGCGAATAAATATATCGGAGAGAAGGGAAATTGAAAAAGAGTAAAACAGCACGGATCACCAGCGGCTTTAAACGTCCGGTGGATTCGGTTGTTAAACGCTTCTACCTTTTACTTTTCTGTTTCATTCTTGCTGCGCGTTCTACCATGCGTATCATTTTATTGGAGTGATCTGGGTCTAAGAAAACTTGAGCACTGTTCTCATAATCAGCCCATGTTTGCCCCGATATATCAGATGGTGGCTTAGGACAGTCTTTCATCTTAATCGGCAAAACCCTGATCCCCCAGGTTAGAGCTACCCCAATTTCCAACATCACATTGGGATTCAACTCAGATGTATCGAATACTGCTATATCCGCGGAAATAATATCTCTACAAATTTCATTGAACAAATGTTCACCATAACCAGCTGCTAAAGAACGAAAGACGAGAGCTACCGGCACTGCATTCTTTAAAGAGTTGTATGCATTAACTGCCATTTTAAAACTATTTTCGACATTTTCCTTTAATCTTGCCGTATCATAGAATGTCGACTTGAACTGATATCCAAATACGACCGATAGCGCGTTGCCAAGATATTTCTTATCTGAAACAGTTTCCCAGTCTTGATCTGTGAATCCGTAGGGTGAGCCGACGGGCGTCATAGGTTCGTGAATCATTACTTTTATATCGCTTGAACTCCGCTCATATTCTTTTTTTGCTTGCTCATTTTCATGTTTTCCTCTTGGCGTTATCCAAACATGTCCAAAATCAAATGGACCGGTACCAAGATATTGTAGCCATTTAGCATAACCTGCATCTATAAGAATGTTAACAGCGTCGTTTATTTCCTCTGGAGCAAGCTTAGTGAGCTCTTGAAGCTGTTTCCCCGATAGCCCAATTTGACCCTCTGGTGTAGGGGAATCTTTGTAGATGGTTTCAAGCACTATTGCTGTATTTTCTGCCACTGTTTTTGCCATTGAAATTACCTTTATCAAAAGAGTTTAAAACCCCACTTCAACCGCGAGGTTTTTGGCATCGACTGCAAGTGCCTAGTTATTTGTTTTGTTTCACAAGTTGCAAAAAGTTTTCCTTAGTTCAATCTTTCGTCTGCGCCATACTGATGTTTGCGCAAGGTAATATCTTCATCAGCACTTTTTTGTTCATACTCGATGCGTTTTTCAAGACTCGCTATATAATATTGAGCGAACCCCTTAACCCTAGGACTCTCATCTTGCAGCCAAGGATGTATTTCTTTTATCTTTTGCTTATATGCTTCTACAAATCCATATTCTCCACGTACAACACCTGTGCTTTGCAGAATAATACTAAGATCTTTCGTAAGGTTGCTAATATCAGGCAATATTTTAATTATCTCCTTACAGACATTATGGATGACAGGATTGCCGTCATAATTTCTGAGTATGGCCATCACAAAAAGTAGGTCATTTTCTTCCTTAGACTGAACAAGCGCAAGAAGCTTTTGCTGAAAAACTGGCGGAAAACTTGGGAAGATATTTTTTAGAAGACGTGCGCCACGGTAAATAAACAGGCCATAATTACCATCATATATATCCAGGACTGCATCAATAGCTTGTACTGGATGCTGGGATAAAGGTTCTGATAGCTTATGAAAACTAAACGGAATTGCATTATATCTGCCTTTATCTTCTTCATCATTCTCCTTTGAAAGTCGGTTACAGAAAAATTGAATCACTAATTCGGGTGAATGTTTTGCTATTACACATAAAATTTCTT
>CAJBRY010000683.1 GCA_903958085.1 uncultured Geobacteraceae bacterium | reverse complement strand
GGTGGTATGTATAACTTTGCCATGGCTGGAGCCCCTTTCATAGTTATAAATGGCGTTTTGTAACTATGTTTTCTTCCAGAATAGAAGCCCTATTTAAGTAAAAATGCTTTTATTACAGTTTATTACGTTATGGCATAGTTACAAACATCCGGGAAAAGAGGTTACAATATTCCTAACTCATTATTTTTGCAGATTATTATATTAACCCATGATGAGCCATGGAATTTATCCTTTTGCAGAGCTATCGGTACTGGTTCAGTTCAATGGGGTGCAATAATCCATAAGATTCAAAGGGCTATGGCAGACCGCCGTCGGGAAACAAGAGCAGACTTCCATGTATCAGCGGGCAAATTAGACCATATTCAAAATACCTTTCCACCCCAACCATATGGAGTGATCCGATGATCCGATTCCATTAAACTGAACCAGTGCTGAGATATCTTGTCCACACATAATATCATTGAATATTTCATGGCTAATCGGAGTCAATGAGTCTTTTGAGTATGCTCCAGAGACCGCATACTTGTAGAGCAGCTTTGTGTATATTTGCATTATCAGCTATCCCGAAATTCGGCAGGAGAAACGGGGAAGTTTTACAATTCACCCAACCTGGAAATGTTGTCCTGCATGAACGGTAACCAGTCCGCTGCACCCAATTAAGAACAGATTGGTTCATATTTCCGTTCGGCAAGGCAAAATGAACTACAGGTTTGCCAATTATCTTCTCCAGCCGCTCACGTGACATTATGCATTCATTAAGAACGACTTCTTCATCACAGCGATCCAACAGTGGGTGAAAGAGTGTATGTGACCCAACCGAACCACCTGAATCCGCAAAGGCGCAAATCTCCTCATTCGATAATGCAACTGGATTGTCATATTCTTTCTCATCCCAGTGATCGTAATCGATTCGGATTCGCATGCGACGATCACTGTCCGGAATGCGTTTTAGCACTCTCATGGATTGTCCTCTATGGGGCAATTGATCAAACCAAAAATGGCGTCTGGTGCCGACCACCCCGGCAACAGCGTAGATTACTGCGGGAATACGATATTTCCGGAGTGTTGAAAACAGTTGTGCGTTGCCGGAATATCCATCATCAATTGTGATCAGAAGAGATTTGTTTGGTAAATGCGAAAATATTCCTTTTTCAATCGATTTCACGACCTGATCGATACTAACAAAATTATAGTTTTTATCATAAAATCGTACATGCTCTTCGAAAACATCTGGCTCTGGATTATGGTAGTTGATAATTGTGACTTTTCTGCGAGCATAGACCTCCCTAATCAGCCAAGGTAAGCCACTCCACGTAAGAAAACAACATACAAGGTGCTCAATAAACTTTTTCATCAGGCCGTGTTAGTTCTCTCTATCAAATATTTTCTACTGGGATCTTCAAACAAAGCTTTTTTCCAATTCATGTGCATTCTGATCACAACCTAAGCGATATAGCTTCATTTGCCAATGACCACAAAACCAACACCATTTTTCAATCTGGAGCACCCTCTGGAATCCAAATTTTTCACAATTTCGTATTGAAAATCGATTCTCAGGAATCGTCAAAATAACTGGAACTACTCCAGATGGAATAAGGTTCAAACTCGCAGCAATTAGTTGTTGTCCTATTTTGTTGCCACGGAATTCTGGAAACACAAATACATTCTTAATAACAATATGTTTTGGTGGTATGATCATCTGACCAGTTCTGCCAAAGCGATATATTCCATTAAATTGCAACCAGCTATACCCCCCAAGTTTTCCACAAATTTCGACATACACCCCTCTGCACCTTTCTGCGAGAAATTGCAGTTGCAACTGAACGTCTTCTGCATTCAACTCGCCGGATTTTCCGAACTTCTGAATGGATTCGACTGTTATGGGTTTAATATTTGATGAAT
>CAJBRY010000682.1 GCA_903958085.1 uncultured Geobacteraceae bacterium | reverse complement strand
AGTGACTGGGATCCTGCAGCGGTTTCTGTAATAACTAAAATCTATGCCGTACTCGACTATTTTAAGAACACACACAACTTGAATGGTTACAGTAGCACCCAGCAAAACATCAAAGCAGGTATAAATTTCAATGAAGTCAATGCGTTCTTTAATCCACAAGATTATAGCATTAGTTTTGGTATCGGAGACGGGAATGAGTTTCTGAATTTTGCCGGCTCTTTAGATGTCGTAGCACACGAATTTGCTCATGGTGTTGTCGCGGCGACTGCAAACCTCGAATACCAAAACCAGAGTGGTGCCTTGAATGAGTCATTCGCAGATTTTTTTGGCGCAATGGTAGATCGTGATAACTGGATAATGGGCGAAGAAATTTTTCTTCTAAATCATGGTGTTATGCGTGACATGAGAAACCCGCATGATAGTTACGGGGGACAACCAGAAGTAATGAGCGAGTATTATTCCGGAATTGATGATTACGGCGGCGTACACACTAACTCCGGTATCCCTAATCGCGCTGCATGGTTAGTAGCAGAGGGTTTAACTATTGAAAGACTTGGCGCAAGTATCGGCAAGGCTAAAACAGAGAAAATATGGTATCGGGCACTTGATCAATATTTACACCCTAAAGATGGTTTTCTTCAAGCAAGACAGGCTATGGTACAGGCTGCATTAGATCTTTATGGTGATGCATCTGAAGCTGCTGCTGTGAAGACTGCATGGGATACCGTTGAAGTATTTGATGGAATGACAGGAATTGCTTCATCCGTAACTCCATCAACGGTTGAACCTCTGCCAGGAACAGATTGGTTTGTGAATGTATCTAATGGCAATATTTATTTACAAACTGCTTCCGGTGAATTTGGACCGATCAATAGCTTTATTGCGCGCAACACCAGACCATCTGTCGTTGTTGGCAGCACTGACACATTCATCTTCTATGTTGATGATGTTGTTAACAATTTACGCGTTATAAACATATCAACATTTGAAGACACACTGTTTGACGATTCATATTACTATTGGAGTGTTGCAATATCCCCAAATGGGGGGAAAATTGCGTATACAAAGCAAACGCCGGAACCATATATTTATGTAGTAGATCAAAAGCAACGGACAGAAACGCCATACTATCTAGCTTTTCAGACATATGGCGGAATGTCTATTGGTAACGTACGGTTTGCAGATGTTATGAACTTCGATTTTGCAGGCAAGAGGATTGTATTTGATGCGAAAATTGATTTCAATTGGAGTATCGGTGTGCTTGATCTGGAAACAGGCATAATTACTGCGCCAATTCCATCACAAAATAATGGTGTTGATATTGGCAATCCGGTCTTCGCAACAAACAATAACTACTTGATTGCCTTTGAGTATGAAGATAGCGATTATAACAAAATTGTAACTTACAACCTGGCTGCAAATGCTAAAGATGCATTGGGAATAGTTGCTTTGCGCGGGTCGGGTGATTTATCTTACTTAAGTCAACCATTTTTTAATGGAGACGACACCGCTATAACTTTCAAGTACTCACCAGTTTCTGGCAGCAGTTCTATAAAATCCATTCCTATTACAAAAACCGGTGACGCATGGATTGGTAATCAGGGAGCAATTTCGACATTTTCTCCAAGCACCGGTAATTATCCGCTTCTCTTCAGAAATTCACAAAGGATTATAGATTCAAGGCTTTCCGTATCTCCTGCAGCAATTGATTTTGGCATTCTCATAACTGGCACTTCATCGAAGAAAACCTTCACAATTCTTAACAGCGGAAACATTGATCTGACAATCAAGAAAATGGAAATTTCCGGCACCGGCTTTACGCAGAATGGTACAATTGGCCTACTGCCTCGCAATAGTACTATGACTATTGAGGTTACTTATCTGTCATCTCTACCAGGAACAAAAAGCGCTTTTTTGACAATTTTTAGCGATGCGGATACACCCAATAATGCACTTGTTATTCCAATCACTGCAACCGTAAATCTTAATAAACCTACTGCTAGTTTCACTGTAACTCCGCTAACTGGCAACGGCTTTACCATTAGCCCTGCTACAGCACAAACCGTCAACAATGACCAAACCAGCTCATTTACCGTCACAGCAACGTCCGGCTACGCCATCGCTTCTGTAACAGGTTGTGGCGGCAAGCTCTTTGGAACAACCTATATAACTGGGGCTGTTACGTCCGATTGCGCTTTAAGTGTAACGGCGGTAGCAGTAGGTAGCACAGGAATAGGCGGAATAATAACGCCAACCATCAGTGATGCCTTGAAAGCTCTTAACTCTATTGCAGGAATAGCTCAACTGACTCAAGAAGAAAGACTGCGTTACGATGTTGCGCCTCTTGGAAGCGACGGCAAACCAATCGGCGATGGTATAGTCGACGCCGCAGATATAGTTTTAATAATGCGTAGAAGCGTAGGAATAGGGAATTGGTTATGGTAGTTGATCGATTAAAAACTTGGCGATAAATTCCGGAGTTGATTGTGTTGAAATATTTTATTAGATTTTTTGTTATGATCTTTTGCATGGTCACACTTGCCGCCTGTGGCGGTAGCGAAACAAAGGCCGCGAATCCAAGCCAGCAAGTTACAAAATCTAAAGCAACAGTACAAGTAAAACTGACCGGGACATTGCCCGCAGCAACCGCCATTTCCGGAGTCGAATTCACCATAAATCTTCCGACAAACATAACTCCCAAAAATATTAATGGTATAGTTGACTCCGATGTTGTAATTCCATCCGGAGTTTTTGCCGGGAGTGCGACTTCCACTCAATGTATCTATTCGGCGACAGAAACAACACTGAAAGTCATTATAACAAGTTCAGTTGAAACAGGTGTAACAGCTATCGGAGAAGTGGCAACCATAACCTTGCCCCTTACCAATAATTCTGTCCCCTCAACTTCGAGTTTCAGTATTGCATCTTCCAGAGTGTTTGATGTTGCTACTATTAGCGCTATCAGCAACATAGGAATGACCGTTGGAAATGTAACCTTTGAATAAAGCCTATCAACTATCTTATTCCATTTCTAATTCATGAGTGCACTTATGATCCATGGCCAATTTACAATGGAGTGCACTCTTTGAGTATCGCGTTCCATTTGGAGTAGTGACGCCGACAAATGCTGCTCAAGCGCATCAATGCTT
>CAJBRY010000681.1 GCA_903958085.1 uncultured Geobacteraceae bacterium | reverse complement strand
TTCGGGATGCAGATCGTAGAAATGCATCTGGCCTACTATTTCGTCCGGGCGGTAGCCCAGAACAGTCTCGGACACATGGCTTACATAGGTGTAAAGACCCCGGCCGTCAAGTTCCCAAGTTATGGTGCGGCTCTGCATGGCTAACTGGTCGAACCGCTCCTCGCTTTCACGCAGGGCTTCCTCCGACTGTTTACGCGTGCTCATGTCACTTATCGTTACGCGGCACGCTGGTTTGCCTTGGTTATCCTGTGCGGCAATGGCCTCCAGATATGCCCAGAATGTCGTTTTGTTCTTCTTCACCATCCGCAATTCACACGTCTGCGGTTGACCTGTCTCAAAGAGCTGGTTACGGTGCAAGTAATAGATTTCCTGATCTTCCCTGGAGATGAACCGGCTCAATGGGTGCTTGACCAGATTGCTTTTCGTAATACCCAGCAGGGTAGCAATGGTAAGGTTGGCCTCGATGATCAATCCTTTTTCGTTGACGGTGAAATAGCCTACCGGCGCCATATCGTAGAGGTCAAAATAACGCTCATGTAAGGCTTTCAGTTCTGCCCCCGCCAGGCGCAGCTCCTCATTTTGCATTTCCACTTCAATCTGATGCACTTGTAATTCATGGAGCGTCTGCTTTATTTCATCAAGCTTCATAGCCTCCAGTTTTTCCTGAGACAGGCCCTCTGTTTTCCGGGCAATCTCTTCCGCCTGTTTGCGGAAATCCGCTGCCTGCCCTGAAGAAGTCTCTTTCTTAGCCATTGTTCTGCCCTTTTGGATTATTGGTTTTATAAAACAAACCACTACGTCGACTACACCAAGTCCGCGCAGGACCTTTTAAGATATGGTTGTGAGAAATAGCCTTTAAAATACAGTAAGTTAGAAAAAAAAAGGGGGGGGGTAATTACTACTATTTAGCGGAGGTGGCCTAACGAAGCAACGAAGTTCATCATTGATACTCTTAAACATTGTCCCACCCGAATTGAATGTTGATGAAAAATTATGGAAATCTGATCGGTTAGCTTTTGAGTTCAAAATTAGTCTACTCTCAAATACTTTAAAGTCAACACTAATTTAGGTACTTTCAGATGCTTTATTGCCATCTACAATGATTAACTTTTGCTGACTTATGCTACTTGTGAATTTCAGGAAGCAGGAAGATAATAACAGAAAAACAATTATTGAATCAACTGAATCCCTGTCCCCATCTACAAGTCAAGGGTTTTCGATTTTCAAGTGAAGTAAGGATTGGCAAATGTAATGAAGTCTTTTGACAGTATATAATAATGTGCAGTACCGCGCCATCTGCTAAACCCTTTCTAAAATGACCGTACAGGTCGGCAACTCTCAACAAATAGTTTCCCAAAGTTCAGGATGTTTTCACCCACTTTCTCTGCAAAAACATAATGGTCGACACGAAGACAGACATCTTCAGCGCAGTTTTCTATTATGTCATCAATGTCCTGAAGCGCGGCAGTGTTATACAAAAAGATGATCCCGCCCCCTCGGCACTAACTACCCGGATACTTCCACCGTGATGATCAATAATGGTCTTGGTGATAGTTAAGCCCAGACCAGTCCCGCTAAACTGACCGCCATGGTGATTAGCCCGGTAAAATTTTTCAAATATATGGATAATATCGTCTTCCGGAATGCCGATGCCGGTATCTCTTATTTTGATTCCGAGTTCAGTGCTGTTTATCTTTTCGACATTGACAAAAACAGATCCGCCAGCAGGAGTGAATTTCAAGGCGTTGCTAATCAAGTTCTTCAGAACTTGATTAATTCGACTCTCATCGCAGGTAATGAAAATTTCTTCCTTGGGAGTTTTAATCACAAGTTCCACCCCCTTCTCGTCAAACTGATTTTGGAAGATCTGCTGGAATCCCTCCACTAACTTCCCGACTTCATGCGTCTCAAAATGAAAATCAATTTTCCCTGACTCGATGCGGGATACATCCAGAATATCATCAACAAGATTGCTTAACCTTCTGCCCTCACTAAGTACAATATGTAGAAATTCATCCCTCATCTCTTCGGATAACTCCTTGTCTTCAAAGATAGTTGAGGTAAATCCGATGATCGAAGCAAGGGGCGTACGCAATTCATGGGAAACATTGGAGATGAGATCGTCTTTGGCACGATTCGCCATTTCCGCTTTTTCTTTGGCAATTTTCAATTCCTGCTCCGCGCGCTTTAAGTCAGAGATGTCCCAATTGGTGCCGATCATATTAATGGGCTTGCCAGAGGTGTTGCGCTGCACAAGAGCAAGGGCGCGGATGTGACGGATAGTACCGTTCGGCCACACAACGCGGAATTGCGTGTCGAATTCCTTTTCGTTGCGCAGCGCCATCTGTATTTCTGCGTCCGCGCGCTGCCGGTCATCCGGATGCAATCCTGTCTGCCAGGCCTCATAAGCGCCGTCGAACTTATCCCGCGTGATACCGTAGAGCACAAACATCTGCTCATCCCAGACCAAATGATTTTTCTCAACATCATAATCCCAAATACCTACGCCGCCTGCGCGCACGGCCAGCGACAGGCGGTCGGTTTCATTTTGCAGCGCCACCTCCGCCCGATTTCGCTCGAATATTTCCGCGGTAAGTAGGCGGTTTGCCTCCGAGAGCTGCTCTGTCCGCTCGGTCACTTTCTTTTCGAGTGATGTGGCCAAGCCTTGAATAACTTCATTCTTACGCGCGATAACGGAGTTACGGCCTGTCGTGCCAAGCATTAGCACCTGCAACAAAGCGGTGAGTAATAACCCTAAGGCACCTATAATAAAAGACAACCAATACATGTGCTGCCGCAGATAACTTTTCTGGACGTAGACCAGCAATTCCCAATCACGGTCGCCCATGCGCAGCCGTGTTTTCCAGTCGGCAGACCTGGCCGCTAAATCTTTGCCTGCGCCCCGGACGTCATAGCCGTAAAGCTGGGCTTGATCTTTGGGCGCACGGGAGTCAATCAATTTAAACGTCAACCCGGCAGGCACAATACCGCGGGTCGCGATTTCAATCATCTCATCTACCTTCACCACCGCCACAGCAAAACCGCTCAGGCTGGCGGCCTGATCTTTGGCGGTCGCGGTGTTGACTGGCATAAGTTCCAGGATGCCCACCCTCATTTTCTGCTCCTGCACCAACTGAATGGGCGCAGTCACAGACATACTTTTCGATGCCCGGGCTTGCTTGATTGCCGCTGAACGAATCGGTTCGGAATAGATGTCGTAGCCCACAGCCGGTTTGTTTTGGGCCAGAGGCACAATATAACGTACCGCTACATACTCAGGCCTGGCGGCGGCGCTAACCAGGCGGCGCTGGCTGTCGCGTTCGGTGATCTGATAATGACCAAGGGGCGAAAGGCCGCTCATCATCTGTTCAAAGGCTGGCCGTGTGTTATTTGTGATCAGGTCGTTGAAGCTCAGTGCAAAAATGTCAGAGTTGTCTTTCAGCGAGCCATTGGTAAATTTTTCGAACTGTTTGTACCTTATGTCCGGCGTGACCTCAATGAAGTTGCGTAATGACGAGAGCACTTCTCTGTGTGCAATCAGACGCTCAGAAATTTTTCTGGCAATAATCTGGCCATCATTCTCAATATTGCTATTCTGCACTTGTCTGTCCCAGCGGCCGACACTGTAAAAGGCCAATGCCAGCAGACCGATGGTCAACAGCATGGGTATGACGATTTGTCGGCGACGATAACCCCAAAGGCCATCCGGGCCATTAAACACGCAAAAGGTTAGCGGCGCAAAAATGAAAACACCTGCAACATCGCCAACATACCACTTCCACCAGGTGAAGAGCAATTCAGATTGATCGATAATGCCTGCAGTGTACAAACCGGATATTCCAATAGAGGCAGACAGCACACAAGCTAGGATACCCCCCAGCACTAGAAAGCGAAACACGTCAGCCTCTCGCACAAGATTGCGCCAATTCTCTCCCTGCCAGCGGTTCACCAGTCGGCACCCTGCCCAGGCTTGTGCGGTGGCGCCGGTAGCGATCAGAAACGCAAGCGATATGCTGGTCGGGCTCAGTGCGTTATTTAGCAAGGCGGGAAAAATATTAACCACGGCTGCGCCCAACCAGATGCCGGGGAGCGCCCGGCGCTCAAACCAGAGCACGCAAGCCAATGCCAGGCCGGCTGCCGGGAATACCGGACTGGCATAGCCCGATGCAGTGGCCAGCGTCAAACCAGCGGCGCCCAACAAGGCATAGCCCAAAGCGGTAAATGCCACCACAAAAGTGTTTGATTTAGCACGATTTTTCAAATTAAATAGCATAGATACCGCATCTTTCTTTGTCTGAAAGTTTTCTAACATCTTTTTGGGGTCTCCGCAAACCCTATCTTCCTTTCGCGCGTGCAACGTGCGCGAAAGTAGCTCTCGGTTTTTCCTTCACACTGTGGTTTGCTCATCAATATGACATGCAACCTTTGATCAGGGCGGTTATCCATGCGGTGTGACAGAATATGTCCCTCAATAACTTACTGTTATTTTGACCATTCCCCTGTTCTCGTCGAAGCCATAGCCCTCTACATTGGAATCTCTAGTCTTGTGAGAACACACCAAAGCCATTGTGAGCCATTTCAGAGGCCTGTGAGATAATGTGCCTTCAACTCCCCAGATCAGTTCTTTTCGCCCCTGATTTAGTTCAGCTTGTTCTAATGCGACGGATAAACCGATGGACATTCTCTTTTCAAGAAAATGTACCACGGAGCCTGTAAAGCGGTCGTATTTACTGAAACCGAGGTTTTGGGATGTAAAAAAATCCTCCGTGTACCCGCCCTGAAGGCTTAAGGTATAGGTTGTCAGGACATCCGTTTTCGTAATGCCGGCCTTGTAACTCAAACCATCTATTCTGGAACCGCTCGTCGGGTTTTTCATGAAATATCCTACTTGAGCCGACGCGTTGAGAGTTGGGGTGAATGCATGGGTTGTACCAGCATAGGACTCATATATATCGTAATCACCGGACGAGGCATCGAAGTGTCGCCTCAAAAGCGCAAATTCCCCGAAAATGGATGATCTTTGGTTAAATCGGTTCGTATAGCGGGCGTTGAGTTTTTGAGCATTCATCCCTGGAGATATCTGGAATGTGCCGATTGTATTGCCATAGTCAAGGTGGATACCATTTCTCTTGTTTAACCAATAATCAAAAAAAAGTTTTATGTAATTTTCCTGGCTGTTCTCGCTGAGACTGCTTGTTGTGCTATAGGTGTTATTCCGATAAGTGAACCCCACACGATTTTCCGGGCCGAATTGATATTCAATCGTGGGTTCAATTATATTCCGCCAGTAGACAGACCTTTCCGGCGATATGGAGAGTACATACTTGTTATCTGCTGCCGAGGAGAGAGCTTCCAGTTCCCTCGGCTCATCGGATTGAATAAACGATTCCTTCAGGTAAAAGTTTATATGTTCCTTGGTCAGGTACTTGACATTTAAAGTTCCGTTCTGGCTGATATTGTTATCGCCGTAATCTTTTCCGTAATTGACGAAACCAACGCTATATTCAAGATCGACACTCGACTTTGCACCCGTTTTATTGTACTTCAACCCCGGACCGACAGTAGTAATGAAACTGGCCTTTTTATTTGTCGGGGTAAGATTGATATTGTCATTATATTGTTCCTGAGAAAAGACATAGAAATGGAGGCCGGGTTCTGCAGGAATGCCTGCAGCATGGATGGATGCGGGAAGATAAAGCAGCAGAAAGATAGCAACCGCGATAATGTCCGATCGTTTTTTCATGGTACAAAAATGGTATCATCTGGTTTTAGCATTATCTCAGAAGGATCTGATTTTTTTGAGACTGCCTTTTTGTAGTTGAAAGGGATGTGTTCCTCTTTACCGTTTGTCTTCCGAATAATCCGGATATCACTCCCATCTGACCATTCATCGAGTCCACCGGCTAAGGCAACGGCCTGGATTACCCCCATGTTTTCGGCCAAATCATAGGCACCCTGATTTTTCACCCTCCCCACCACATAAATCTTTTCTTTTTTCTGCTCCCATGCCTTTTCCATAAATGGCACATAAACTGTTTCGCCGCTGTACACCTTCGGCATTTCTGCAGAACCTTCTTTGTTACCATGGATTATCTCTATAAGATTGACTCTCTCTTTTTTGTTATTTCGTGTAATCGTGATATTAACCAGCTCCGCTCCCGCTACCTCTCCACCGGCCCGCACAATAAGATCCAGAAGATTCATATCATCAGCTGGTTCGTAGCTGCCGGGATTTTTGACTGCGCCAGAAATCGTGATTTTTTTCTTTGTATCCTTCTCCAGTTTCTGGTCTGGAGGCATCCATGCGTAGAGCGTCCTCCGAATGTTGCCTAAATTTGGGGAGATGGGCACAAAAATGGTATCATTTTCATGAAGAGGGGGCAGAATTCTGGTATCACCATTAATCGAATATTGATAGAGATCCACTTTTACCTGGGAATGACTCGAACCGTTCACACGATCGATTACGATCTCATTCATGACCGCACCGTCAATCACGCCTCCAGCCATACTGAGGACCTCCGGAACTGTGGCTGCTTCCGGCGGGTTGTACCACCCCGGACGTGCCACGTGACCCATGACCATTACGTAGTGCCGCTTCTCTAAAATGCTTACCTCCACCTTTGAAGAGCGCGTCTGGTAAAGGGGTAGCTTTTTTTCTATCTCCAGGCTTGCTTCGTCTGTCGTTAGACCCTGAACATAAAAATGAATAAGCCCCGGAATGGTAATAAAACCGTTTTTATCAACAGAGTACTCATTGCGCGCCTGATCAGGACCCGAACCTGCCGGCGCAGTTGAAGATGTACCCTGGTTACCCGGCAATTTAATAAAAAGGGCATCCCCTCTGTCAATCGTTTTCTTGGGCGTCTTGGTCGCGGGAACAAAAAGAGTATCACTTGACATTAGATATATCTGCCCCTGCGCTTTGGTTTCCTGGAAGCCTTCATTTGTTTTTGTCCTGATGGTGATCCGTGAGGGATCTACGCTCGGCAGAATTCCGCCCGAAATACTGGTCAGGTAGTCAAGACTCGTTACATGGGGCGCTCGATACCAGCCCGGATAGCGGACACCGCCCTGTATATGCACAAACCGATTACGGGAAAAAATCCGGATGGATATCTCTTCCCCCTTTCCCAGAGATCTCTTCAGTCTGTTTTTTAGTTCCTCCTTCAGGCCAGGGATGTCCATACCTTCAGCGTGAATCTTCCCCATCATCACCATATAGATGTTCCCCTCCGGGTCAATATCGTACCTCTCACCCATCTGGCTTTGCCCGGGCACATTTATTTCCAGGACATCACCGGCGAATAAGAAATTATCCTTTTTTGACTGCTCCGATGCAGCCGTCAAAGTATAAGGGATGCTGACCAGTAAGGGGATAACGATGACAACCAGGAATAATTTTAATAAAGAGCCGGAATAAATTTTCATTGTCTGATCTCCTTTTTTTACTTACTATCCAAATATTTTGTGCCAACGACTAACAGCCTTCACTCTTTATGTCTGGCTAGTTACCAGCTCCACCAGGACATCCGTCTCTTTCCCGATGTCTTGATGATGTCAGTAATCAACGGCAGATGGTCAGAACCAATATCGGGACCAACCCCGGAAAATGATGCCTCTAGCCCGGCGCCGACAAGAACATGATCAATGCGCAACACGACGGGTATACCCCGATATCTGGCTCGCTGTGTCCAGCCGTAACCGTATCCCACCTCCGAGAAGGTGTTTTCGTACCCTGCCCAAACATCCTGATACATGGGGCTGTCAACGGGCATATTGAAGTCCCCCGCTATGACCACAGGGCCTGGAAGTGCGCCGATCGCCCTGAAGATTTCCCCGGAGATTCGCAGGCGGTGCAAAGTTTCCTGCTCCAGCAACACTCTGCGGGAAAAACTCAAAATTGTTTTCCGGTCAAGAACTGTAGTCAAACCGTACCGTGGACTAGGCAGATGGACCGTGCAAAAAGATAGTGCCTCTTTAGGTGTCTGAACAGTACAGCACAGCATAGATTCACGTGGCCAGACATGGGGTGGATGCAATGCCTGCAATGAGTTTCCGCGTTGGAGAGGGTAGCGTGACCATATTATCAGTTCCCCTTCCCGCACACTTTGCCACCCCGCAGGAAGGCTCAGCCCCGGGTCCCGTGGGCATTCCTGCAGCGCCACTATATCAGCGTTGGTCTTCCGGATAAGATCGGCAAGAGGCTTACGCCCGAAATTGCCCGCATTGATATTGCATGTCAAAACCCTGGCAATGGGAACACCATCTGTTTCTGTTCTATGAAGCGGAACATTAAATCCCATAAATGGACCAGCAGCAACCAGCCCCCCGGCAACGAGAGGGATCAGCAGCCAACGGTTATTGATAAGAGCCAGCGGAAATAAAATAACCAGGGGAAGAAGGACAAGCCACCGCGGGCCATACAACAATAAAGTGGCAAACCACAAGCTATCACCAAACAAGGCAGCCATCATCCATACGACAACAATCAAACCCGGATAACCCCATGACACCATGGCAAGTAAACGGCCTAGGTTGCCGGAACATTTTTTATATTGTGTTTGTAATTTTTTCAACTCAACTCCCAAACTGACAAACATAAAACTGGCGATAAATCGCGCTGTACAGAATCAGCAGCGGCAAACAGCAAACCATTTTCATTTTACATTCATACAAGAAGAAGACAAGTCCTTCGGCAGAGAACCGATGATCGGTGTCTGAACGGTCTTCGATATGTCCATTTCGTTCCTGATGGTTCCTTTAATAAAGTCTTGGAGCAAAACCAATCCCACGCCCAGTAATAATCCACCTAAAAGACCGATCATCCTGATCCGATTTCTAACATCTTCCAAAGGAGAGCCAGGGAGGCTGGGAGCATCAATCATTTTAATGTTATTCATCACTGACGCCTCTTTTACGCTTGTCTCCAAACAGATCCGATCCATTACCTGAAAGTGCTCTTTGGCCATCTCCACACCCGAACGAAGACTGTCCAACTCGCTCTGCGTAAGACCATCAAAGGTGACACGGGAATCACCGGGGATACCATACTTATGCCTGTAGGCAATCAACTTTGCTTCTGCTGCTTTATACTCCTGCCAGGCATTGCTTTTCAGACCTTCGGAAAACTCTTTTGCCGCCTTCACGTCTTTCTTGTTTTCTTCCATATTTTCGGCAAACCAGACCTCCATGTACTTTGTAGCCAGAATGACAGTAGACTGCTTGTCCACTGACCTCGCCGTGATCTGCACGATGCCCACTTTCGATTTGCTGCTGACAGAAATCTTCTCCACAATATTCTTCAGAAGCTGCTCTCTTTTCACGGATGACGGTTCTGCATTGGCTCCCTTCTGTAGCAGGCTTTTGATTTGCTGAAACAACTTTTCGCCTAACCATGCCTTCAGCGATTGAACAATGCCTCTCGTAATCTGGGAGGTTAAATCCATGTGTTTGCTTAAATCATTTATGGCCACATTAGGAAGTATCTTAAGGACATTATCCGCAAAGGAGCGGCTTTTGAGCTTTTCTGCCTGGGCCAGGACATATTCGTCCGTGGCCTGCTTGGGCACCATGGTTTCTTCATTTTTCTTAGACTGAATATTGTACTTTGGTTCTTCCACAATGAACGTAACCCGACTGGCATATTCAGGACTCACAAATAAACTGAGGGAAAAAGCAATGAAAAAAAACAAAATTGTAATTGTTGCAATCACTGCCTTTCTTTCTTGAAGGGGCACAAGGTAGCTCGATACCAGCGTGGCTAAATCAAGTTGGGGGTTTTTATGCCTGTCATTTTTCATAATTTCGCTTCCTATGTCAGGGCAGATAATGGATATTTATTGAACACGATTCCACTTACTTTTCCACCGTTATTGGCCATATCCTCGATGGCTTTTTTAAGCTGGGCCTTAGTACTCACTTTCTCCCTAACGACCAGCACGACCATATCCATTACACGGCTTAAAAGCACGGGATCAACATTTTTTCTGTTTCGCCTGTCCACCGCCGAGGTATCAACAATAACCAGATCGAACTCCTCCTGCAATTGCAGCAACAGCTCCTCCTGTCCCGTGATTCCTTGTAAATTTGTTTGTTCATCTTGTTGCCTGCCGGAGGTCATGATCTTTAACTGCGGAATGCCCGTTTCTTTGCAGGCATCCCGCCAGTTAATCCTGTTGTTGATGACATCAGCAAAACCGCTTTCGGAATCCAGGCCAAAGGCGCGATGGAGGCGCGGATGGTGCATGTTCATGTCCACCAGCAAAATCTTCATTTTTTGCAGAAGCGCAATGCTGATTACAAGTCTCAAAACAAGCGTTGTTGCGCCTGCTCCTTCATGGGCAGCGGTAACCATGATCGTTTTGGTTTTCTTAGTCGGGTTAGCATTAAGAATCACCTCCCGAATTCGCTGTATCTCTAAGGACATATAGGTATCCATGGGCTTGAAGTTACTTTCCCCATCCGGATGTTGTACCAAAGAAGGCGCTTTGCTGGGAATTATTGTCTCGCTTTTTTTATGAAAAGTTGGCGCCTCGGCTATAGCCGCACGGCGTTTATTAAACCTGTTCACGATCATCTTACACAGACCTGTTAAAAACCCCCAGCCGAGACCGGCGTGGATGGTTAAAAAAATAGGGATTAGATGGCGCAGATATCTGAACCCGTGTTTGTAAGCGATCCCTATGGAGGTACATAGAGAGACCAGAAAATAGAACCCATATATGATACCGAAAGCCAGAAAAAAAATAGGGGCGATCAGGCTGAGCAGCGGCGCCAGAATCATACCACCCATGAAGGCGGAAGGAATGAGAGTGTTTATGCTAAAGGCTCCCGAGTGTTTTTCTATGAGACG